>NZ_JBDOBO010000043.1:0-22810 GCF_047723935.1 Gluconobacter sp. | reverse complement strand
TCCATATCCCTACCGCTCAAAATTGTGTCTCTGTCCCTATGACAAGATTCTGCAAACAATCTGGATGGAACGATTTCTGTTAAATTTGCTCTTCTAAATAAGGTTGGTTGAGCTAAAGCCAGCGATCAAATTTTACAGATATCAAAGAAATTCTGACTAGAAGTTTGCCGGATTCACAAGAAATACCATCGAGAAGTTTGAATTTCTCACGCTCTGGGTGGTTGTACCGTTAACGAATTCTCTTGGAGGGAATTATGAGTCACGTAACGAACGGCGTTCTATATGTTGATGATACCGTCAACGGAGGAACAAACCCTGGAAGTTTCTATACTTCAAGCTTCTCTTCGGTATCTGTGTCTTCTGGTGGTACTTACGGAAGCGCTTCGATTGTGTCTGGCGGCACAGTCGTGGTGCAGAGTGGCGGCTCAGTTTTTAACGATACGGTCTCATCGGGCGGCGTATTGACAATTTCCGCCGGTGGTAGCGGCAGTTATATCAGTCTGGCTGCTGGCGCGACATTCAATATCGGCACCAACTACGATAACCAACACACTACCTCCCTGACAGCTCTGTCAGGAACAAAAATTAATGTCTTGTCCGGTGGCATTCTCTCTAACGCAGACGCAGGTTCTTCTGGAACCATCGTTGTTAATGCGGGCGGAATTCTACGAAACGCTATCGTTTCCAAAGGCGGCGGGCTGGCAGTAACTGGAACAGCTTCCAACACAACCATTAATAATGGCGGTGTAATGGATATCAGCTCCGGCGGTCTGGCCTTCGGGGGAACCATCAATAACGGCGGTCAGGTCTTTGTAGGCTCTGGCGCGACCCTTTCAAGTGTGATCATCAACACTGGCGCCTCCGCTGTTGTTTCCGCAGGCGCCTCGACCGGCGCCCTGAAATTGAATGGCGGCACGCTCGATACGTATGTTGCCCCTTCGTTTGTCGCCGGTGGAGTTGTTAGCGGGACACTAATCTTTGAAAGCGGGGTCAAAGACGGCGGTTACCAGAAGCTCGGAACTGGGGTCACAATCAACCTGAAATCTGGAGCTGCGCTTTCCAACAGCACCATCGGTTCGGGCAATACTGTTGCAGTTTCTTCGGGCGCTACCGCGAGTGGACTGGTTATCAGCGGTGGTGGTCTCGGCGTTCAGGGGGCGACATCAAACACGACCGTTATCAGCGGTGGCGTGGTGGATGTTGGGTCTGGCGGCAACGCCACAGGCAACACAGTTAGCAATGGCGGGTACCTCTACGCTGAGTCTGGTGGTACGATTGGCACCACCACACTTCAGAGCGGCGCAGTCCTCAGCGCTAAGGCTGGATCAACGATTTCGGGCACTGTCACGGCCGCCAAGGGCGCTACACTGACAATCCCGACAACTGCTGGTGGTACCATCGACCTGCAGGGTAATGGAAATGTCGGCCTGACCATTACCGGCTCAGGTAGCCCGACAACGGTTATTTCCGGGTTCTCAGAGGACACAGCGGCAGGAACCGCAGACGGCATCACGCTGACGAACGTCAAAACCGCCGACGTTGTTTCCGTCACCTACCCTGATGCTGATCATGTCACGTTCACGCTCAAGGACGGTTCAGCTGTCACGCTGAACATCGTTGGCGTCAAGAACGTGGGCTATACTCTGGCGTCTGACAGCAATGGCGATCTCGTTTACGAGGTGTGCTTCCTTGCGGACACGCTGATTGCTGGTCCGAATGGAAACGTTGCTGTGCAGGACCTTGTCCCCGGCGATACGGTTACGTCCTATCGTGATGGTGTGGCATACAGCAGCAAGGTCTCCTGGGCAGGAAAGGCGCATTGCGTCGTTCGCCCGGAAAAGGCTGATGATGAGGCCGGGTATCCGGTGCATATCCTTGAAAACGCGATTGCTCAGGGTGTTCCTTTCCAGGACATGCTCGTTACATCTGAGCATTGCCTCTTCCTGGACGGCAAGTTCATTCCGGCCCGTATGCTCGTCAATGGTCGTTCGATCTATTACGACAAGTCCTTCACGTCCTATGACTATTTCCACATTGAGACGGAAGGCCATTCGGTCATCATGGCTAACGGTGCGTTGACCGAGAGCTATCTTGATACAGGCAATCGTCGTGCGTTCGAACAGAAGAGCAATGTCTTTATGTTCGGCCAGAAGGCGAAGTCTTGGGAGAACGATGCTGCTGCTTCGCTGACCGTATGCCGTGATCTGGTTGAGCCTGTTTACCGTCAGATCGAACAGCGTGCGCAGGCGTTGCAGTTCGCAGTTCAGGCACCGGCTGCTACGACCACTACGGACAGCGATCTGCATCTCGTGTCTGATCGTGGCCATCGCATCCAGCCGCTTCGCACGGTCGATAACCGCGTCATGTTCATGATCCCTGGCGATGTGGCGTCGGTCCGTATTGTCTCAAACAGCAGTCGCCTGTCAGATGCGATTGGTCCGTTTGTTGACGACCGTCGTATGCTGGGTGTGTTGATTGGCGATGTTTCGTTCTTCGACAGTGGCGTTACGGTGAAGATCAAGACGCACCTGACCAAGGAAAATCTGAGCGGCTGGCACAGCGTGGAGCACATCCCGATGCGCTGGACGAACGGCAACGCACACCTTCCGCTTGGTGCTCGACTGCCGGGTAGTATCGGTCTCCTTGCTATCAAGGTTGAGGCTGCTGGTCCCTACGTTGTTGCTTCGGCGGATGAGGCAGAGGTTGCTCTTAAAACGGCCTGAAGGTCATTCTCCTATCCGTAAAAGCTACGGATAGGATTTTCCTCCCAGTCAAATCAGAATTTCTGCTTTGGCTGGGAGGTTTTTAATATTCATGCGCTTTAGAAAACGCTCTAGCGCATAATTTAATAAACCAGCGCTCATGTTGTCCAAAGCTAGCGCCCTTTATTTGCAAAAATGCGGTCCCTTCACTCTGTTTGGCAAATATCCAAACATTCTCTGAAAAGCAGCGCTGAAATGACTGACGTTGCTGCATCGAGGTTCCCTCGCGGTGTCTGCCAAGAGAAAGCTCCGTGCGTATTTTACGGCGTCAAACTATCGCCATGGGCCAGGCTCGCGGATCACCTCGGCCTAGAGCCAACCGTTTATAGTCTTGGCCATAGCATTGTCATATGAATCCCATACACTGCCCTCGAATGGCTTGAGCCTTGCCTCAGGCAGTCATCGGGATAGAGAATGATCAAGTATGGAGAGCCGCGATACGAATGGTTGCCAGCCGGGCGTCCCCTGACGGGCAGCCTGCATGCATGGCCTGCTTATGAGTATTGAGCGAGAACCTCTCGTGCGCTCTCCTGCTGACAGGTCAACGACGGATGCGATGTGAATGAAACCGGCTTAGGGTCGCAAACAAGGTAAAACCGATCGGCGGTTTCCGTCGTGAGGCCAGTACGTCTGCCCGTCTGGATTTCTATCATGTTCCAGAACCAGCCGAACTGCCCGGGCACGCACTGCAGGGGGAAACTTTTTCACAGTATTGTTTATCAGACCTTCTTCTCGGAGAAATGGTCTCGGTTAAGTCCAGCGCGGTTTAATACGCCCGTTTCGGTCACTCTGATGTTCATCACCAGCCATGACGGCGACCGCCATCATGCCGCCTCTTGATAAAATTCTGGCGAAGACAGACAACTAGGCATTCACGTTCTGGCGGCTGGTTCTTGATCGGACATTCTTGCCGCCATTGCCAATTCGTATGTCCAGCATGTGGGGAGCAGTGGCTAGTCTTTGCGAAAGATGCTTGGCCCAGATCATAACAGCATGAAGCGTTCCGCCGATTTACCTGCAAACCCACCTCCTGTTGTCGGGTTCGCAGATTATTATGTCGGCGGTTTCGTAGATGGCTTTCACACACATGAGCGGGCACAGTTGTCTGTGTTCATGGCAGGGAGTGTGACAGTCACTACGCATGAGGAAAGCTTCGTCCTTCGTCCTGGACAGGCGCTCTGGCTTCCTGCCCAGACGCTGCATCAAGCAACCTGCCGCACTGACCTGTCGTTTCAGGTCATCTATGTTGATCCTGATTTCCCCGGCGCTGGCACGCTTCCATGCAAGATGTTTGATGCATCTTCCTTGATACGGGGCCTGATGGACGAGATCATTGCCATGAGCTTTGAGTTTGCCATGGACAGCCGCATGTCAACGATTGCCCGGCTTCTCATCGATGAAGTGGAGCGCGCACCACGGCTTGCAGAGCGCGTGCTTCTGCCTGCCGACCCTCGTATGCGGCGGGTCTGTGAAGCGATTATCGCCAAGCCGGGAGATTGTCGCGACATCGATCATTGGGCGCGTGAAGCCGGTATGGCGCGGCGCACTTTTACCCGCCTCTTTCAGTCTCAGATGGGTATGGGCTTCGCGGCATGGCGCCGGAGAGTACGGGTTGTGGAAGCCGCTTCCCGAATTGCGACGGGCCAATCGATTGCCGAAGTTGCCTTCGATCTAGGCTACGATAATGCCAGTAGCTTCAGCAGTATGTTTCATAGAACTTTTGGTGTCTCCCCGCGCGAGCTGAGAGCCAACTCGCCTACGGCTGCGCGGCTATAAAGCACCGGATTTCCAAATCTGGTTGCTCTGACTCTCATCGCCTCTACGTCTGGAAAACAGTAACAAACCGTTTCTTTTCCGCTCTGAGGGTGACCTATCTACAGTAATCGGGCCTTATTCAGTTGCGTTTGGGCCAACTGCGCGCTGGCAGCTTGAAGCTGTTTCCGAAGATGTCTAGGAGCGCAATTAAGTATCATTCTTAACAAAAAAAACCGGTCCCTGCCTCGCAACCAGCACGAGCCGGTAACGAAATGAGTTGGGTATGCAGCGCAGCAGGATAGTTTACACGGTTCTTTTCTCCCTTATTTTGAGCGATACAGCTTTCGCAGCTGAGCAGGAGAATAAGGCCAAGGATCCGCAGCTGTCTGGGGCGCCTGCCCCGGCTCAAGCGAGCGCTGACAATGCCAAAGCACGGAGCGCAAGGGTTGAACGGGTTGAGGTTCATGCTCGCAAGTCTTCAACCATTGCCTCTTCTGCTACAAAAACAAACACACCTCTTGTTGAAACCGCCCAGTCCGTCACCGTCATCACCCGTGACGAAATGGATACACGCGGTGTCCTGACACTTAATCAGGCCGTACGGTACGCCGCGGGCGTCACAGCCGATACGCGGGGTGGTGAAGGCACTCGGTATGATCTCTTCGATCTTCGCGGCTTTACAGTGCCGACTTTTCTGGATGGACTGAAGTTCCAGGATAGCCCGACCGGCTTTGCCGTCGCCCAGACGGACACCTTCCGACTTGACCGCGTTGAGCTGCTCAAAGGGCCGGCTTCTGCCCTTTATGGGCAGTCCAGCCCAGGTGGTCTGACGGCGTTATCCAGCAAACTGCCGACGGATCAGCGGTTTTATGGTAGTGTCAATACAACTGGCGGCATGTTCGATCTATATCGTGTGGATGCTGACGTCGGCGGATTTGCGACCAAGGACGGTCTTGTCCGCTACCGGCTTTACGGCACAGTAAACGGGCAGCATACCCAGCTCAGCAGAACCGGTAGCCGACGCTTCAGCATTAGCCCGGCCTTTACCTTTGGAGGCGACGGCCCGACCACCCTCACCTTGCTGGGTAACTACCAGTACGATCCTGAGAGTGGTTCTTATGGCGGCGTGCCGCTGATTGGGTCGCTCAAGCGTGCTTCCTACGGCTACCTGCCCCGAAATTTCTACGACGGGGATGTCCCATCAGAAAAATTCAACCGCAAACAGGGTGCAATTACCTATATCTTCAATCACCGCTTCAACGATGACTGGAGCTTCAGCACGCGCGGTCGCTACGATGATATCAAGACCATCTATCGCAGCGTGTATAACAATGGCTACTACGACAGCGATGACGGTACGAGTGGGCAGATGTTGTCCCGCTCTGCATATGGAACGCACGAGCACACCTATAATCTGGCGTTTGACAGCCAGGTCAAAGGTCGCGTCCGCACTGGCCCGTTGCGACATGCCCTGATGTTCGGCTTTGACTATATGCAGCAGAAGGCCAATGACACAGAAGCCTATGGCGATGCTCCGGATCTGGATGTGCTCCATCCCGATTATCACATGGTCATTCCGGACCTGTCCCCGTATCTGAATTATGTCACTCATTCTCATCAGATCGGCGCGTATGGTCAGGATGAAATCCGCTGGCATCGGCTGATCCTTACGGGAAGTATTCGCAATGACTGGTATCGCTCGCATCAGGTTGAGTCTCTGACACCCTCTGACAACCGCCAGAGTTCAAGCCAGATTACATGGCGTGCTTCCGGTCTTTATCACTTTGACTTCGGCCTCTCACCTTACATCAGCTATTCGACGTCTTTTCAGCCGCAGTCAGGCTCTGTTTCCAACGATGGCGGTGCGACCGTTCGCCAGGCCAATCCATCTATGGGCAAGCAGCTTGAGGGTGGTTTGAAATATCAGCTTCCTGGAACATCCATCCTGCTGACCGCGGCAGGGTTCCATATCGAGCAAAGCAACGTGCTCGTCTCGGTCGCGAACACAGGGTACAGTGTACAGAGCGGACTTGTTCACTCGGACGGTTTCGAATTTGAAGCCCACGCCGAGCCGTTCCGTAACCTCATGCTGACAGCCGCAGTGAGTTTCCAGAAGATCAAGGATGATTCGACCGGGAAGCCGTTGATCCAGTCTGGCAAAGGGAATGCCTCCCTTTTCGCGTTCTACACAATGCCCTCCGGGCCTTTGAAGGGGTTCGGATTTGGTGGTGGTATGCGCTATTCCGCGAAAACCTACGGTGGCGAAGCAACATATGGCAGCGTCTGGCTTCCACAATATGCTCTCTTCGATGCGTCCGTGAGCTATGATCTGGCGAACATGTCTCATTCGCTTCACGGCTGGAAAGCCTCTGCAAGCGTTCGCAATCTCTTTGACAAGAAATATATCGCGAACTGCTTCGCGTACGGTGCGGACGGGCAATATTGCTACTATGGCGAGCGCCGGAATGCCCAGGCCAGCATAGGGTATAGCTGGTAATTTCTTACGAAGGAGGTTGCCAGATAATCTGGCAACTCCTTTCAAGAGGCTCATACCGTCATTTTTTAAGCCTTCTCGTTAGGCTGGAAGCATTCCGTCTCCCGCATATTTCAGGCGTTGTGCGTCCCGTGCGGGAGGAGCCCCAAACATGCGCCGGTACTCTCTACTGAATTGGGACGGGCTGTCGTACCCGACCGCAAATCCGGCCTCAGCAGCATCGACCGTGGCACTGAGCAGCCTGCGGCGTGCCTCCTGAAGGCGAAGACGCGTGCGATACTGCAAGGGGCTCATCATCGTGGCTGCCCGGAAATGCCGATGAAATGATGAAGGGCTCATCCCGGCAATTTTCGCAACAGATGCAATGTCGAAAGATTCTGCGTAATGCGTTCGTATCCAGCCAATCGCCCGATTGAGCTGGGAGAGGTTTGTCCCCGCAGTGGCAATCTGCCGCAGAACATAGCCTTGAGGCCCCTGCAACAACCGATAAAGCAGTTCGCGCAGGATGGCGGGCTGAAGAATGGGAATGTCTTCCGGGTTTTCCAACAGTCCTACGAGGCGGGTCACTGGATCCAGGATTTCATGGGTGAGTGCACTGACCGTCATGCAGGATGGGCATGTCGTCCCGTTGGTGGGAAAGGCATCCTTCATTTCGAGTAGCAAATCAGCAATTTGGGCAGGGTCCAGAGCGAGGCAAAGCGCCAGATAGGGTTTCTCATGCGTGGCTTGTGTCACCTGCCCGGTAACGGGAAGGTCAACGGCCGTTACGAGATACTTGCTGGCATCATAATCAAAGACCTTGTCACACAGCATGACCTGTTTTGACCCCTGGACGATTACGCAGAAGCGGGGTTCGTACACCACATCCATTGGTGTCGTGGGGGCATCGGCACGAAAGAGCAGCAGGCCCGGCACAACCGAGCGGGTTGTTGGTTCGACGCAATGGCGGTCGATCGTGTCTCGAAGCCGTGACAGAATATCCTGCATGAAGCGAAATTTCCGATTTTTTCAGTCAGTCGTTTGGGTATTGCACATTTAGGGGCATGCCTGATCCGCCCAGAAGGGTTGTGTGAGACTTTGGTCGGATTGTGCAAGCATATGATCGAATTAGGCATCTTTTTAAAGTTTTGTTCTATCTCATTATGGCACCACACCCACTTTTGATGGCGCTTTAGGGGCTGTTGTCTTTATTTCACGTCCTGGCCTACAGCTCGATATGGCAGGATTGTGCAATTATCTGATTGGATTGCTCTACCGGATGTTGCGCGCGGAGTTGCATGATCCGCCCAAGCCTTCCGCGGCGGTTATGCTCCTTCCCTGAGAACGTCGTTTCCGGTGAGAAGACGGCAAACGCGGCGCGGCATCATGTCATGGCGAAAAGCTTGCCGATTTGTCCGCACATGGATTGTGCCGGACAAGCGGGGTGCGGGTTCCGCGCTCCAAAGCCATCTGAACAGAGATATTCAATGGGGATCGTCGCCTTTGCGCTACGACGGCCTTACACGTTCCTTGTCGCAGGGGTACTTATCCTGCTGCTGGGCATCACGGCCGTCTTCAGAACGCCTACCGATGTGTTTCCGAACATCGATATCCCGGTCGTCACCGTCGTCTGGTATTATGACGGCCTGGATGCCGCCGAGACCGAGAAGCGGATCAGTACTTATACAGAGTTTTCCGAAAGCTTCTTCGTCAACAATCTGCGGACCATCGAAAGCCAGACGACACCGGGGCTGGTCCTGCAAAAGCTGTATTTTCAGCCCGGCGTAAACGTGGATCTTGCGGTCGCACAGACCGTTTCGGCTACAAACTCAATCCGCGCCCTGCTGCCACCGGGCATTCAGCCGCCCATCATCATGCAGTACAGCGCTTCCAGTGTGCCGGTTCTGCAGCTTTCCCTCTCTTCGGAGAAGCTGACGGAGAGCGAACTGTATGACTATGGCATTTACCGTATCCGTCAGCAGCTCGCCCCTATTCCCGGCACGATGCTGCCCCCGCCCTATGGCGGAAAGATCCGTCAGGTCATGGTGGATATTGATGAGACCAAGCTGGCTGGTGTCGGCCTGACGCCGCTGGATGTTTCCAATGCCATCAACGTGCAGAACCTGACGCTGCCCGGCGGAACAGTGAAATTCGGCGCCACCCAATACGACGTTCGTATGAACGGCATGCCAGACGTCGCAGCGCGCCTGAATGATGTTCCCCTCAAGCGTGACCCCAAGACAGGTGCCATCGTTCGTATTGCCGATGTTGCGCAGGTCCGTGATGGAACGGCCGTGCAGCAGAATGTGGTGCGCCGCGAAGGACGCCGCTCCGTACTGCTCTCCATCATGAAGGCCGGAAATGCCTCGACGCTGAGTGTTGTAAACGCCATTCGTAATCAGGTTCTTCCTGTTACGCGTGCAGCAGCCCCGGCAGGCATGAAGATCGAGGAGTTGTTTGACCAGTCTCTGTTCGTCAAAGCGGCAATTACCGGAGTGGCGTCTGAAGCCGTCATCGCCGGCCTGCTAACAGCGGCAATGATCCTTGCGTTTCTCGCAAGCTGGCGTTCGACCATTATCGTTGCCGTCTCCATCCCGCTGGCAATCCTGTCCTCCATTGCCGTGCTGTCCTGGACTGGCCAGACACTGAATCTGATGACTTTGGGTGGTTTGGCTCTTGCCGTTGGTATTCTGGTGGATGATGCGACTGTAACGATCGAAAATATCCATCGCATTCGCCATGAGGGAACAGAACTGCGACAGGCCGTGCTCAACGGCGCGTCGGAAATTGCGCTGCCAACACTGGTTTCGACACTGGCCATCTCCAGCGTATTTGTGTCGGTGGAGTTCCTTGTCGGGCCGTCCCGCTTCCTGTTCACACCGATGGCCCTTGCTGTTGTGTACGCCATGCTCGCCTCCTATGCGATCAGCCGGACACTGGTGCCAATCTTCGCAGCTATCCTTCTGCGGTCTGAAGAACGGCAGACCATACGACGCCGCGATGCCGGGCTGCCTCCTGATGTCATTACCCGTTTCGGCATTGCTTTTGATCGGCGCTTCAACCGGCTGCGGGATAGCTACGTCCGTCAGTTACATGGCCTCATCGAAAGTGGCTGGAAAGTTCCTGCGCTGGCAGGTGTGACTGTTCTGGCTGCCGGTTTCCTCGCAACTCAGGTCGGGCAGGATTTCTTCCCCACGATTGATGCCGGCGAATTCAAGCTCCATGTCCGCGCGCCGGAAGGAACGCGCATCGAGAGCACGGAACGACTGTTCGATCAGGTTGAAGACGTCATCCGTGAAGTCGTGCCTGAGCATGAACGGTCATTAGTCCTCGATAACATGGGCGTTCCATTCCGGTACTCCATGCCTTTCGATGACGGCACGACCGTTGGACCAAATGACGGTCAGATCATGGTGGAGCTGAAGGAAGGGCATCGCCCAACCGCCGATTATATCCGCACACTCCGGACCGAACTGGCACGCCGCTTCCCGGACAGCGTGTTCTATTTCCAGCCCGCCGATATCGTGACCCAGATCCTGAATTTCGGGCTTCCCGCGCAGGTCGATATCCGCATTTCGGGTTATGACGCAGCCAATAACCGCAAGGTCATGCAGGAAGTCCGTCAGGAAGTCTCCCGCATTCCCGGCCTGGTGGACGTCCATCTGCATCAGCAGATTGCAGCGCCAGAACTGGCGATTGCGATTGATCGTGAGCGCGCTCTGGACCTCGGCCTGACGCTCAACGACGTTGCCCGCAACGTGATGGTGTCACTGGCGTCCTCCAATACCGTAACCCCGAACTTCTGGGTCGATCCGGCAACGGGCATTCAGTACCCGCTGGCAGTGCAGACGCCGCAGTATCGGGTCAACAATCTGGGTGATCTTCGCAACACCGTCATTGCATCCGCAATCGGGTCACAGCACTCCTCGGCTCTGCTGAGCAATGTTGCAACCATCAAGCGCGGCACGGCACAGAACGTCATTTCACACAGTAACATCCAGCCGACACTCGATGTCGATGCGAGTGCGGAGGGGCGTGATCTGGGGAGCATTGCCCGGGACATTGATCGGGTCATTGCGCGCCATCGGGGAGAGCTTTCACCAGGCAATGTGATCACCGTTCAAGGGCAGATCGAAAGCATGCATTCTGCCTTTACCCGGCTGGGTATCGGCCTGATGGTCGCAGCGATTGCGGTCTACCTCCTGATGGTCGTGAACTTCCAGTCCTTCATGGACCCGTTCGTGGTGGTTCTTGGTCTTCCAGGTGCCATGTGCGGGATCGTGTTCATGCTGTTCGTTACAGGAACAACGTTCTCGGTTCCTTCCCTCATGGGGGCGATCATGAGTGTCGGTGTGGCCAGCGCCAATTCGATCCTGCTTGTAACCTTTGCCAAGGAAAGACGTGCTGAGGGCTTAAGTGCCGTCGAAGCCGCCGTCGCTGCCGGACAGGCACGCCTGCGCCCCATTCTGATGACGTCACTCGCAATGATCATTGGCATGTTGCCCATGTCTCTGGGGCTCGGCGATGGCGGCGAACAGAACGCCCCGCTCGGACGCGCCGTGATTGGCGGCCTGATGATGGGCACCTGCGCCACGCTCTTCATTGTGCCCTGGCTCTACACACGCCTGAGAAAACGAGAAAGCCGCATTCTTGAGGAATACAGTCATGTCTGAACCCGTTTTATCCTCGACCGGCGTCCGTGAAGAACGGCGCGGCCCGCCCATCGTGCCATTGATTGGCCTCGGAGCTATCCTGCTGCTCGGCTATGGGATCTACGCGCATAGTGAACGTGGCATCGCGGTTCGTGCTCTCGCTGAAACGCGTCAGAACCAGACGCCAGATGTCAGCTTCATGATTGCTCACAGAGAGACAAAGCCTGTCTCTCTTGATCTTCCCGGAGAAACTGCGCCCTTTGAAACGGCGGCAATTGGTGCGCGGGCATCAGGATATATTGCCGAACGACGTGTTGATATCGGCACGCGTGTGAAAGCGGGAGACGTTCTGGCCATTATTCATGCGCCAGAGCTGGATCGACAGGAAGCACGCGCCAAGGCAGCAGCTGAACAGGCGCGCGCCAATCTGGATCTTGCCCGTGTTACGGCAAGGCGCTCTGGTGGCCTCGTCGGTGGTGGCGCGGTGAGCAAGCAGAACTTCGATACGGATCGCATTACCCAGCAAGCCCAGAATGCCGCACGTGCGGCCGCTGATGCGGCCCTGGCAGAGAGCGCACAACGACGTGCCTACACGACCGTGACGGCCCCTTTCGATGGTGTTGTGACGGTACGGAACGTGGAAGTTGGGGATCTGGTAAGTGCGGATAGTGCTCAGTCAGTCCCGCTGTTTGTGGTCGCTCGCACGGATAGACTGCGTGTCCGCGTGCATGTGCCACAGGAGGAGGCCGGTACAGTGCAGACGGGTACACCTGTCAGTCTGACTGTGCCGGATCATCCGGGAGAAAGCTTCGCAGGTACCGTCACACGGACAGGTCATGCGCTGGAACGTGAGAGCCGGATGCTGCCAGTTGAAATCGAGCTGGATAATCGTGACGGAAAGCTTGCCTCCGGTGTGTATGGCTCCATTCATTTCGACTTGCCACGCCCTGTCCCGACGCTGCTGATTCCCACGGAATCACTCATTTACAACGCGGACGGCCTGTCCGTAGCCACCGTCGAAGACGGGAACCGACTGCGTCTTCACAAGGTGACTGTTGGCCGGGATTATGGAGATCGGATTGAGATCCAAACCGGTTTGGCTGAAGGAAGTCGCCTGATCATGCATCCTCCATCGGCTTTGACAGATGGCCGGCAGGTTGCACCGCATGATGTGAATGGATCGAAGGGAGCGTGAAGATGCGTGCTTCCACCACAACTCTTACGTCTGGATTAGTGCTCCTGTTGAGCGGCTGCACGATGATTCCGGACTATCATCGCCCTGCAGCCCCAGTGGCGACCGAATGGCCCAATAAAGCCGCTGATGTAGCGTCCACAGATGGAGGCAGCCTTGAGAACTGGCGCGCATTTTATCGCGACCCCGTTCTGCAATCGCTGATCGAGACGGCTCTGGCCAACAACCGGGACCTTCAGATTGCCCAGCATCAGGTCGAAGCGTCGAGCGCGCAGTTTGACATTGAAAATGCTGCCCTCTTCCCAACCCTGAATGGGACGGCGGGAGCGAATGTTCAGAAAATGAACTCCAGGATCTGGAGCCTGTCACAGGGGAATGGTCCGTTCTACATGCGGCAATATGCCGTGGGGTTTGGTGTCTCGGCTTATGAGGTCGATCTGTGGGGACGTATCCGGTCCGCCTCTCGTGCGTCGTTTGATCGGTATGTTGCAGATGAGCTGGGGCGTGAGAGTATGCGCCTCAGCATCATTGCAAGTGTTTCGACAGCAATGCTCAACTGGGTCGCTAACAATCAGGCTCTTCGGGTTACACAGAACGTCCTTGCAAACCGCCGTCACACTTATGATTTAGTCAAGCAGACAGCCGATGTCGGCACCGGAACTCAACTTGATGTGGCCGAGGCGGAAGCTGCTCTGCGGGACGCAGAAACCAATCTCCAGATCTATATGCGTCAGCGCGAGCAGGCGATGAACCAGCTTGAACTCCTGGTCGGCACACCTTTGGTGCCTTCAGTACGTGCTGATCTGGAACATAAGGCTGCTCTCGAGGATGTCGTGCCTTTTCCGGATGTTCCGGAAGGCCTTCCTTCAGACATGATTGCACGTCGGCCTGACATCCTTTCAGCAGAGCAGGTTTTGCGGGCGGCGAATGACGATATCGGAGCGGCACGAGCTGAGTTCTTCCCCAAAATCCAGATCACTGCGGCGAACGGCACGGCGAGCAACAATATCACTCGCCTGTTCCAAAGTGGGATGGGTGCCTGGAACGTAGCACCTCAGATCACCCTTCCACTGTTTGACGCCGGGCGTCTGACAGCAGAGCTCCACCAGGCGAAGGCTCGTAAAAAAGAAGAAATCGCACGGTATGAGAAGACGGTGCAGACCGCTTTCCGGGAGGTAGCCGACGCCTTAGCAGGACGAGGCACCTACCTGGAGCAATTGCATGCGCAGAACGCCTTAGTTCAGGCTGGTGGCCGCCAGTATCAACTCGCACTCGCGCGTTTTAAAGGGGGTTATGACCCCTATCTCGATACGCTCGTCGCACAACGGACACTCTATAGTGCTCAGCTTGGAGCGATTACGACCCATCTTCAGCAGATGTCCAATACCGTAACGCTCTACAAAGCTCTTGGAGGAGGATGGAACGAGACCCTTCCGCCTCGTAAGGACGCAATGATCAACCACGTTCTGTAGCCCTTCCTTCCATGGCGGCAAAAATTCCCGAATTTGTCGCCATTTACGAAAATGGACGATATCGTTTGTCATAACTCTCTCAATGACAAACCTTCCGCAACGAACGTAAATGAGAGTAATTATCATTTGCGGAAAAATCAGATGGCTGCCCTTAGAACTTTAGCTTTTGCGTGCGCGGGATTATCTGTTTTCAGCGGATTTGGTGCGGAGGCTTCACCCAATGACGTGTCTTCGTCATCTTCAAACAGCAAGGAAAGCCGTTACAAAAAGCCAAAAATTGGAACATCGCACGGTAAGGCTGAGCATATTCGTGTTCACGCAGACGCACATTCCTACGGAGCCACATCCAGCAGCATAGCGGACAAGCTTCCCACAACCTTTCTTCAGCAGACCCAGACGACAAATGTTGTGACCCATCAGGTCATTGAAGACATGACGCCTCAGACGATGGAAGATGTTGCGAAATATGTGCCCGGCATTTCCATCGGCAATAACTTTGGCGGCACACAGGACGACCTGATGAAACGCGGCTTCGGGGCCGTGGACGATGGTTCGATCCTGCGCAACGGTGTGCGGATGCCCACTGGCCGCAATTTCGATCTAGCCACCACGGAGCGTGTGGAAGTGCTGAAAGGGCCAGCGTCCCTTTTCTACGGAATGCAGGAGCCTGGGGGCGTCATTAACGTCATTACAAAGCAGCCCCGGAAAACGTGGGGAGCCAATTTCGGGACGACATGGTCGTCGCTGGGCGGCGGTTATGGCCACTTTGATGGGGGGGGCCCACTCTCCCATAGTTTGAGCTTTAGACTTGTGGGGTCTTACAAAAATGAGAATTACTGGCGTAATTTTGGCTCCAACAGGCAGAAGCTTCTGGCACCGTCCCTCCGTTTTGAGCACGGTCGCTTCACAGCAGATGTGTCTTACGAATGGGCGAAATATAACAATACGCTAGACCGCGGTACTGTCTTTTCGAATGGACGAGCGGTCAGTGGTCCAGCAAAGCGGTTGGATGAAAGCTGGGCCAAATCCTTTGGCGAACGGCATCTTCTGGCCACGACGATGGAGTATCGTCTGACGGATCATGACCGCATCCGCCTGTCCGGAGGCTGGAACCGGGACAATTATCATGATCGGCAGGCTGATCCGTCTGCCTACAACGCCGCTACGGGCATCCTGACCCGCCGTTATAGAAGCAACACCGGAACCATCCGTGCCAACGGCTATGCGTCTTTAGATTACCTCTCAAATCACGTCCTGTGGGGTATGAAGCATGACCTTGTTGTGGGCGCCGACTATGAGAACCGCCAGCAAAACCAGGGCGCTTTCATTGATGGGACGCGACAGGGTGGGTTCTATCCCGCTGATCCTGTGTATGGGCTGCTCAAGCCTGTTGGCCCGATAAACAACAGCAACAGTGACTGGCGCCAGCACATCAACAGTGCTTCAGGATACCTCAAAGACAATATCCATCTGGGTCATGGGCTGATTTTAGCGCCCGGTGTGCGGTATCAATTTTTCCACATCACGTATGGAGGCCGCCGTCCTTACGTGCAGACAACCGATGAATCCTACACAAAGCCTCTGCCTTTCGTGGCGTTGGTCTATCAGTTAGGAAAGCGCATCTCTTTCTATGGAGACTATTCCCAGTCCTTCACACCCAATCAGCTTGATGCAGGCAGTGTGCTGGAAGGCGGATACAAGCCCACTATGGGACGGCAGTTTGAAGTGGGTGCACGCTATCAGGATCGTTTCCTGACGGCAGATGTGGCTTTGTATAATATCCACAAGAAGAACGTTCAGCAGTCCGCAGGGCTGGATGAGACAGGGAATACGCTCCAGCGTTTGGCCGGTCTGGTGGGTTCCAAGGGAGTGGAAGCCAGCGTGACAGGAAAGCTGGACAAACACTGGAACATTCTGGCCAATTATGCCTTCACCTATGCGCGTATCCTGCGTGACACGCCTGCTGATGAAGGCAAGCTTGTTGCCAACGTCGCCAAGCATACCGGTGGCGGCTATCTGACTTATGAAACAGCTTTGCCTTGGCTCCAGACGACCATGCGGATCGGCGCAGGCGCTCGCTACGTTGGCCGCCGGGCTGGAGATCTGAACAATACGTTCTGGCTTCCCAGCTACACAACAGTTGATGCCTTTGCGTCATGGCATACAGGGCGGCTGTTGGGCCATGACACGTCGTTGCAGGTCAATGCGGTCAACCTGGCCAATAAAGCCTATTTTGTCTCAACCGCCGGGACCCCGCTCCGTGTCTCCTGGGGGCAAGGCCGTACGGTGCATGTGGGCATTGAAGTCGGGTTTTGAACACGCAAGGGCCTTCCTCAAGTTATGTTGCGACTTCCAAAACGCACGGGCGACTGGCTCAGAAGGTCTTCGTAAAAGCGCTGACCGAGACATAGCGCCTCCTCGACGCTTGTAACGGAAACGCATTGGCCGTCCGTCAGTAGAGCGAAAGGGCAGCCCTGCGCAGTCCATGCGGGCCATCTCGTGAAGGAGCACTGCCTAATCCTGACGGAAACGGTGCGGGCTTTCCGTCCGAATGGCCAGATCATTGTCGGAGGTCCGCCGCCTGTCCCGGATTGTCAGGTCGAGTAAGGTCTTGGGGAAACCCTTCGTGGTCCCTCGCACCCAGGTGCTCTTACGTTGCGGCAGTTACTGTTGATGGGCGCAGACGCGAGATTATTCCTCTGGAAACACAGCAATCGCGTCTGCCTGGTCAGGCTGAACCCGAAGACTGGTCTGCTCTGACGCACTGTTTGCGGTCGGCATTGCCAGCAAAACAAGATCGATTAGGTATGAGCATGGAATGCGGATGATGGCACCCATGTTTACTTCCCAATTTTGATCGTCGTGTGGACTAACAACCAGGATGCGAAATACCACAGGGAGAAAAGGTCTCCCTTTCTCCGCCGTGTCGATAAATTTCGCGGCGATTACGGCTGAGGGGACGATGTTCGCTCTCGCAGCCAAAATTTATGATCATTGATAAAAACATTATGATACCGGTATGGTCCCGGCTAGAATTTGATACTGTTTCCTGCGACCGGATACCTGAGCGATGTCTTTTCCCCTATCTTTTCAGAGGCTTTCAAGTGTTTCGGTAAGAGCGTTGGCATGGTCGCTTTCATGCCTGTCTCTGAGCGCATCTCATGCAGTAGCGACAGATATTCCGGCCTCTACCGTGCCCACAGCAAGCCGTGTGGCTCACCCCGTTGCCTTCAGTGATGAAGTCAAGACGCGGCAGATGTTGGTGGCAGTCGCTCTGGGTCGCGCACCGGCGGACCTTCTGATCCACAATGCAAAGGTTCTGAACGTCTACACTCTCAGTTGGGAAGACGGGCAGGACATTGTCATTGCCGGGAAGCGGATTGCATGGGTTGGGCCGGCTGGTCAGTGGAAAGGCCATGCGCTTTCAACTTTTGATGCCAAGGGGCTCCCAGCCGTTCCAGGATTTGGTGAATCTCACAAGCATATCGAAAGCTCGATGCTCTCGCCCGAGTGGGAAGCCGCACTTGTCGTTCCTCTGGGGAATACCTGGACCACGGAAGGCTCTCATGAGTTTGCGAATGTCAGCGGTACGCATAACGTTGAATTCTGGCTCACGGCAGAACATCTGGGAAGTCCGCTGAAAATCTTCCCGGCGCTTGGGTCAGCCACACCGCCTTCTGCCTTCGAGCAAGGCGGCGGAAACTATGCTTACAAGGAAATTTCTGAAAACATTCGGGATAATCCACGAGTTCAGGGGCTGGACGAAGTGATGGACTGGCCTGCCGTTTCCAACCCTTCTCACCCTGGCCATCAGCGGATCTGGGAGAACATTCAGGCCACATTCGATAATCAGGGCGTCGTCGATGGGCACGGCGCAGGGTTGTGGGACATGGACACGATCAATGCCTTCGTTGGAGCAGGCCTGTCTAGCGACCATGAAACGCGCCTTCCTGAGGAAGCCTGGAACAAGTTGCAGCATGGGCTCTTCCTGCAGCTTCGTGATGACAATATTGAGCGTGCTGTCCCCTATTTTGTGCGTAAGGGACTGAAAAACTGGAATAATATTGCCCTTGTGACAGATGACCGCAATGTCGCGGATACGCTGAAGCAAGGAACCATGGATTATCACATCCGGCTGGCGATCAAGATGGGTGCGCCCATTGAAGCTTCGTACGCAATGGGTAGCCTCTATCCGGCCCAGCATGGTCATATGGATCAGATCGTTGGGTCCATTACCCCAGGTCGCTATGCAGACGTTGTCCTGTTGTCTTCCGTGCCCGACGTGAAGATCAAGTATGTTTTTGCAAATGGAAAACTGGCGGCTCAGGACGGAAAATATCTGCTTCCAGTGCCCAAAATCACATGGCCGACATGGGCCTCCGATACCATCCATATTGGCAGAAAACTGACGGCAAAGGACTTTGAAATTCTGGCGCCAGAGGGAAGAACTACCCAAGTCACAGCGGCTATTCAGGCTCCGTTTTACACTGATCCTGTTCAGAAAACCGCAACGCTGCCTGTTGTGAACGGGGTCGTTCAACGAGATGTCGCACATGACATTATCAAGGTTGCCACGGTAGACCGCTATATGGGACAGGCCCGTCTGGGTAAGATGTTCTGGACGGGCAATGGCCCTAAAACGGCGGACAGCGCCATCGCCACCTCCGTATCCCATGATCTCCATAATATCACGGTCATGGGAACGAGTGACGAGGCTATGGCGCTTGCGGTCAATCGCATCGCCGAGCTCAAGGGCGGGGTCGTGATGGTCAGCCACGGCAAGGTCCTTGCCGAAATGAAGCTGGAAATTGCAGGTTTGATGACCAGCCGTCCGGTGGAGGATGCCGCTGCGAGCATGGAAAACGTCTATGCCAAGGCTGATAGTCTTGAGTGGATCGGAGCGCCCGGCTATCCCCGGAGACTTCTGATTTCGATGATCACATGTAGCCCGTTCACATGGCGCCTTGTTGTTCCATACCCGGGTAATCCCAGCGGGCTGGTTCTGCTCCAGACGGGACAGACGATGCCGACGGTCTGGTAAGATATGAAGGCTGTTTTCCAGAATACATTCCACCTTAAACGAAATGTACGAATAGTCCTTCAAGTCATTGTTTTTACGTTTTTATTTCTGGGTAATTCTCCAGGATACGCTGATCCGGAGTCCATGACGAGAGTCTTGGTTTCGCTGGATCGGCCAGATACGGCAACCGTCATGATCGATATGGATCTGACAGTGCTCATGGGTGATCCTGCCAGATACTACGTCCTGGCGACTGGACACGGATCACAGCATGATGCTGAGGTCAGATCAGTCGCTGCGAAAATCACTGAAGCCTTACCGCTTTTCTCGGGGAATTCTGTCCTTCGCGCCATTCTCGTGAACTACAGTTTTTCCGGCAAGAGCCGGGATGAATATATGGATCTGGCAGCTGACAAACCAGCTCATTTCCAATTTCAGATACCGCTTCCTGCAGACACCGGCCCGTTGCAACTTCGCATTCCACTCGGAGCTCAGATTGATTACCCCGTCGCCTATACGGTTCAGCTTCCTGAACGACATTTTACGCAGACGCGTTGGCTTGATGCCGGGCAGCATGAGAGCGTTATCTTTGACTACAGGGGAAAACTCCCAGCCGCTCACGTCGAACAGCCTGCCAGCTTTGATCCGGACACACTGTCGTGGAGACAACAGTTACCGGTTTATTTGAAGCTCGGGTTCAAGCATATCGTCCCGGAAGGGACAGACCACATTCTCTGTGTGCTCGGGCTTTTCTTTCTGGGAATTAGCTGGCGCAAGCTGCTTTCCCAGACGACAGTCTTTACCATTGCGCATGCCACGACACTGTTTCTTTCAACCTATGGAATTTTCGATCTTCCGAGCCGTTTTGTAGAGCCCGCAATCGCTTTATCGATTTCATTCATCGGTCTGGAAAATGTCTTCAGTCCGAAACTGGGGCGAACACGCCTGTTGGTTGTTTTTGCTTTCGGGCTGATTCACGGCTTTGGGTTCGCCAGCAGCCTGAGTGAAGTACCCTTCCCTCATCGCGACTTCATGGCGGCACTCATCGGCTTCAACTTTGGCGTGGATGCTGGTCAGCTTTTCATCATTCTTCTTGCGACACTGGCTGTAGGTGCTTTCAGAAATCGGCCTTGGTTCAGAAGACGAATTGCTATCCCGGCTTCACTTCTCATTGCAGCCATCGGCCTGTTCTGGGCTGGCCAGCGAATTTTGGCCTATCATTTGCTCTTCTGAGGAACATTCATTCTCCACAACTGCTCTTTCATCTGTGAATTTTATTCAAAATTCATGTGGAGAGGCAGGCTATTATCGCACCAGGCTATGACCTGCATACTCGCATCCGTGACGTAACCAGGATAACACCCAATGAAAAATGTTCTTCTTTTGAATGGCTCAAAAGCATTTGCCCATTCTCACGGTCGGCTTAACGATACTCTGCACGACGTTGCGCTTGAGACATTAACGACTGCCGGGTTCGATATTCGTCAGACCAAGATTGATGCAGGCTACGATATTCAGGCCGAGGTTGAAAACTTCCTCTGGGCGGATCTGGTCATCTATCAGATGCCCGGCTGGTGGATGGGCGCACCATGGATTGTCAAGAAGTATGTTGATGAAGTGTTCACGGCCGGACATGGCTCTCTGTATGCCAATGACGGGCGCACCCGCTCCAACCCTGAGCGCAAATATGGATCAGGTGGTCTGATACAGGGAAAGCACTATATGCTGTCACTGACGTGGAACGCACCGAAAGAAGCCTTTGAGGATCCAGAACAGTTCTTTGAAGGCAAAGGGATTGATGGTGTTTATTTTCCCTTCCATAAGGCGAACCAGTTTCTGGGAATGAGCCCTCTCTCTACTTATGTAGCGACAGATGTCATAAAGGCGCCGGCCATTGATGACGTCATACAGGGCTATCGTAATCATCTTTTAAAAATTCTTGGTCTCGAGCTGTCTGTAAGCTCTGTAAACCAGTAACGAGCGGTCAACTCGTGCTTTAAGATTACTTCACTCGTAATCTCTTCCGGTTCCAGACTTGGAGTAACGTAGCAAAAAGCGCGAGGCCTGCGCCGAGAAAGACAATACCTGTCCAACCAAATGCAGGCCAAACCATCATTGCACTGGCGGAGCCGATCGCTCCACCCAAGAACATCGTTCCCATAAAAATGGTATTCAGGCGTGCTCGCGCCTCAGGTCGCAACGCATAGACGACATGCTGATGGGACACGAGCACGCCCTGTATCGCAAAATCAAGAATGATGACCCCTGCAATCAGGCCTGAAAGCGAATTCCAGAGGCCGAAAACGACCCATGATGCGAGTATTAGGCCAGCCCCAAAGACAATAGTTTTTTGAGGGCCATGTTTGTCGGCAATCTGCCCCGCAATTGGAGCGGCGAGGATACCAACGGCTCCTACGATACCGAAAAGGCCGGCCGCGGCGGCCCCTAACCCGAACCGAGGCTCTTGCAAATGAAGTGCCAGGATCGTCCAGAAGATACTAAAAGCTCCAAAAAGAAGGCTTTGAGTGACTGACGCCAGGCGCAACTGAGGAAATTCATTCCAGAGCCCCATCAGGGATGTCAGTAATTGACTATAGTGGAGTTTGGTGTCGGGTTTGCTCGTGGGGAGACACCAAGCCATCAAGGCGCCCGCGCCTAAAGCAATCGGAACGCCCAGCCAGAACATCTCGCGCCATCCAGTGTACGTGGCGACTACACCAGCCAGAGTTCGGCTAAGCAGGATACCACCCAGCAGTCCTCCCATGACAATACCAACTGTGTGCCCCCGCCGTTCAGGGGATGAAAGATGTGCTGCAAAGGGAACAATCTGCTGCGCAACAGTGGCAAAGGCCCCTACGGCGACAGACGCTACGAGCAGTGTCATTGCATTAGGTGCGACTGCAGCACCCGAAAGAGCTAATGCGAGTAGAATGAACTGAAGAATAATAAGTCGCTTGCGCTCCAGAATATCCCCGACAGGCACAAGGAGGAACAGTCCAGCGGCATATCCAAGCTGAGTGCCTGTTGGGATCAGGTTTGTGATCGAACCTGGCAGGTCACGTTTCATGATCCCCAGCATGGGCTGGTTATAATAGATGTTAGCGACCGCAACTCCAGCAGCAATAGCCATGGAAAGAGTGACAAATGTGGATAGGGCATGTTCTGTACTGTTGGTACGATCAATCGGAACAGCAGTAATGGACGGGCTCATATTGGGGTCAGTGCTCATGATACCTGATCCTATCATGTTCCCAGAGCGCTAGCGACGGGCACTCTGAGTTCAAAATCCCATGTTGTGTGGGATGATCAGGGGCTTCAGAGACCTGGAGTTTCTTTGCGATCCAACACAAGAAATTATCGCGTTGGAACCTCAGTCAACGGTTCCCCGATCGCGCAAGGGTAGTTTCATGAGTGATAAACCCAGATAAAACGTAGCTCCGCAATCAATAAAATTCGTTATTAGGGGGTGTTTCCTATAGAGAAA
>NZ_JBDOBO010000042.1:0-22888 GCF_047723935.1 Gluconobacter sp. | reverse complement strand
TTGTGTCCGCGAGCTTTGACAGATCCTCGATCTGGTTGATCGAGACCATGACTTCAGGCGGGATCTTCTTGTTGAGCTTGATATACTGCTCGAACTGGGAAACCGTTGAGCGGCCCAGAGCTTCCAGATCGCTGCCAGGAGTAGCCGACAAAGGCTCCTCTGCAATTTCTTTCACTTCAGCTTCGAAGTGACCGTCCACATCGAACAGACGTGTGATCTGAACACGACGGGTTCCTTCGACCAGAACCTTAACGGTGCCGTCCGGCAGCTTCAGCAGCTGAAGAATGGTGGAAACCGTGCCGTAACGGTAAATGTCGTCAGCAGAAGGGTCATCCTGCGAAACATCTTTCTGCGCAACAAGCAGGATCTGCTTGCTGTCACGCGTGACCGTTTCCAGCGCCTTAACAGACTTTTCCCGGCCGACGAACAGCGGAACAATCATGTGTGGAAACACAACAATGTTCCGCAGCGGCAGAACAGCCATAACATCCGGACGCGGAGCCGGAGCGACCTCAGGCACAGCCTCTACTGGAGCGGCAGCTTTGGCTCGCGGCTTGCGGGCAGGCTTCTTTTCTACAACAGCAGCGTCGTCCACCTTCTTTGTGCGACGGCGCGTTTTAGGCTTGGTATCGTCAGTCATTCACTTGATCTCCATAGGGACGATCCCACGGCCCCCGCCTGCCTGGCAGCGCGAACACCGTGATGTCTCTTCATGCAGAAAAGGCACGAATTCAGACAGCATCTATCCAGAATGTCGGAACGAAAAGGCCGTCTGACAAGACGGCCCCTTCAACACTCTTAGGCAGACTGCTCAGCCGGCTCGCTTTTGCCTTTCCCATACACATACACAGGGTTGGCTTTGCTTTCTGCCACTTCACGATTGATGACGACTTCCTCAACGCTGTCCAGCCCGGGAAGATCGAACATTGTTCCCAGAAGAATATTCTCCATGATCGACCGAAGGCCACGTGCACCTGTCTTACGTTCGATGGCACGCTTGGCGATGGCTGAAAGTGCGTCTTCCGTGAATGTCAGCTTGACGCCTTCCATTTCGAAGAGACGCGCATACTGCTTGGTCAACGCATTCTTGGGCTTGCTCAAAATCTGGATCAAAGCAGCTTCATCCAGATCATTCAGGGCCGCGATGACAGGCAGACGACCAATGAACTCTGGAATCAGCCCAAATTTGAGAAGATCTTCAGGTTCGACGGTCTGAAGGATTGCTCCCAGACGACGCTCGTCTTCAGAACGCACATCTGCCCCAAAACCGATACCCGAGCCTTTCCCACGCGCTGCAATGATCTTGTCCAGACCCGCAAATGCACCACCGCAGATGAACAGCATGTTCGTCGTATCCACCTGCAGGAACTCCTGCTGAGGATGCTTGCGGCCACCCTGCGGCGGAACGGACGCAACGGTCCCTTCCATCAGCTTGAGCAGTGCCTGCTGTACACCTTCGCCCGACACATCACGCGTGATGGAGGGGTTATCGGACTTACGAGAAATCTTATCGATTTCATCGATGTAGACGATGCCACGCTGCGCACGCTCAACGTTATAGTCTGATGCCTGAAGAAGCTTCAGGATGATGTTTTCAACGTCCTCGCCCACATAACCGGCTTCGGTCAGCGTCGTGGCATCAGCCATGGTAAACGGCACATCGAGAATACGAGCCAGCGTCTGAGCCAGCAGCGTCTTGCCTGTTCCGGTCGGGCCAATCAGAAGAATGTTCGACTTCGCGATCTCGATGTCATTGCTCTTCTGAGCATGGGCCAGACGCTTGTAGTGGTTATGAACGGCCACAGAAAGCGCGCGCTTGGCCTCGAACTGACCAATGACGTAATCGTCCAGAACCTTGCAGATTTCTTTTGGCGTCGGAACACCGTCTCGGGACTTCACGAGATGCGTTTTATGCTCCTCGCGAATGATGTCCATGCACAACTCAACGCATTCATCACAGATGAAAACTGTCGGGCCAGCGATCAGCTTGCGCACTTCGTGCTGGGATTTCCCACAGAACGAGCAATACAGGGTGTTTTTGGAATCGCCGGATTTGTTGCTCATCGCTGTTCCTCTTTCCCCTCACGCACGCACCGACCACTTTTCGGCAGCAGACATGCGGAAGCACTTAAAACTCTAGGCCGAGGTCTCAGCCTTCGGCAACCCCGAAGCCCTGGGCTCCAAGACATGAAAAGCGGCATATCGGTATGCCGCTTTTTCTTTCCAAGGGGAGCAACCTTCTCCCCTGTCACTTCAAACAAACTCAATCCTGACTGGCTGCCACGTTGGGGTGACGTCGCACAACAGCGTCAATCAGACCGAATTCTTTCGCTTCTTCAGCAGACAGATAGCTATCACGCTCGAGCTTGCGCTCGATCTCTTCAAGCGTCTGCCCTGTGTGCTCACGATAGATCTCGTTCAGGCGCTGACGGATCAACAGGATCTCACGAGCCTGAATCTCAATATCGGACGCCTGACCCTGTGCTCCACCAGATGGCTGATGCACCATCACGCGCGCATTCGGCAGGCAGTAACGATGCCCCTTCTCGCCACCAGCCAAGAGCAGCGACCCCATGGACGCAGCCTGACCAATGCAGACAGTGCTAACAGGGCAACGAATGTACTGCATCGTGTCATAAATCGCGAGACCAGCGGAAACGACACCGCCAGGGCTGTTGATGTAGAACGAAATTTCCTTGGTCGGATTGACGCTCTCAAGATACAGAAGCTGAGCGCTGATCAAGGATGACACCTGATCGTAAACCGGGCCGGTCAGGAAGATGATACGCTCCTGAAGGAGGCGTGAAAAAATGTCGAAAGCTCGCTCTCCGCGGGCAGTCTGTTCGACCACCATCGGCACCAGAGAGTTGTTGAACACCTCGACGGGATCGCGGTCCCCAATGGTCATACTGTCTGTTCCTCAATGCCCGATGGGCTGTCTGTTCTCTCTAACATGGACCCGAGAGAGCGTTCCGTCAAAGGGAGCAGACAGCAAAACGGGCACTCCTGAGAGTGCCCGTCCTTCTTACGTCAGTACTCTCAGAGCTCGGCAGGCGGGATTTCTGCGAGTTCTTCAGGTGTGACTTCCTTTTCGGTGACGTCAGCCAGCTCGATCAGATAGTCGACAACCTTGTTTTCCAGGATCGGGCCACGAAGCCCTTCAACAGCCTGCGGGTTCTTGGAGAAGAACTCGAAAACCATCTTTTCCTGACCCGGGTAACGCTGAGCTTCCTGCTGCATCGCACCCAGCAGTTCCTCGCGGGACACCTGAATTTCCTGCTTGCGACCAATTTCAGCCAGCAGCAGACCCAGCTTCACGCGGCGCTCTGCAATACGACGGTAATCTGCACGCAGGGTCTCTTCGTCCTTGCCTGCATCTTCCTCGTCCATGCGACCAGCTTCGCGATCCTGCTCGACGCGGGTCCAGATCTGACCGAACTCGGCGTCAACCATGCTCTGCGGGGCTTCAAAGTCGGTCTTCTCAGACAGGGCGTCCAGAAGCTCGCGCTTGATGCGCAGACGGGAAAGCTGCTTGTACTCGCCTTCAGCCTGCTCCGTGATCAGGGAGCGGATCTGCTCGATGCTCTCAAGACCAATGTCCTTGGCCAGATCATCGTTAATTTCCGGATCAACAGGCTTCTTCAGGGACTTCGCCTTGATGTCGAACGTCACAGCCTTACCGGCCAGTTCTTCAGCCTGATAGTCTTCCGGGAACGTCACGTTGATAACGCGCTCTTCCCCGGCCTTCATGCCTTCCATCTGCTCGGCAAAACCCGGAATGAAGCCTTCACCGCCGATTTCGACGTTCACGTCTTCAGCCGTGCCACCGTCAAACGGCGTGCCATCATGCTTACCAACGAAGTCAACGCAGACCACGTCACCCTTTACGGCAGCGCGATCTTCTTCAATGGCGTCAAATTTGCGGCTGCGACGGGCGAGGTCAGCCAGAGCCTTGTTCACGACTTCTTCGTCAACCTTGGAGGTCAGACGCGTCAGCTTCAGACCAGACAGATCAGGAACTGCAATTTCCGGCAGAACTTCAACTTCGATCTTGAATTCCAGATCGCCATCAGAGTCCGGAGCAGAAACCAGTTCGACCTTCGGCTGCATAGCCGCACGGACGTCCTGTTCCTGGAGAAGCTTGCCAACCGTGTCGTTAACAACTTCTTCCATCAGTTCCGCATTCACGGCTGCGCCATGACGCTGCTTGACGAGAGATGCCGGCACCTTGCCCGGACGGAAACCCGGAAGCTTGATCGTGCGTGCAACTTCTGCGAGTCGGGCGGCGCGACGAGCCTGCAGGTCCGCAGACGGGACAACGACAGTGAAGGCGCGCTTAAGTCCTTCGTTGAGCGTGGGCGTAACCTGCATGAGCCAGGCGATCCTCTCGGTCGGGTATGTTAAAATCTCTTCTCAGGAAACCGGGTTGGTACGGGCGGAGGGACTTGAACCCCCACGACTTGCGCCACCAGAACCTAAATCTGGCGTGTCTACCAATTCCACCACGCCCGCTCAGCCCCGTCTCCGGGGTTCGTGTTACCGAACCTTGGAAGCGCGGCCTTTAGCGCATGAAACGCCACTTCACAACAGGGCGGCCATCGGGTTTTTGCTTAAATCCGCCTTTGAAAGCTCTGTCGCGACGCTCCGAGCCTCCCCCAGGGGAAGATCCAGATCCTCTGCGACGGGCCACCCACCGTGATCACGGGATGCCTGTATTCCTGCCTCACCATGCAGCCAGACACCCGCGCAACACGCCTCCCAGGTCTCCATTCCCGCAGCCATCAAAGTCCCAATCACACCCGTCAGTGTATCGCCAGACCCTGCAGTAGCGAGCGCTGATGTGGCGTGCGCGTTGATTGCAATGCGCCCGTCTGGCGCAGCTATGATCGTATCTGAACCCTTCATGACCATCACGGCATTCAGCTCACGCGCGGCATTCAGGGCGGCTTCAGATCGACTTCCAGTTACAGGACCAAACAGCTTTTTGAATTCGCCGATATGCGGCGTGACAGCCGCCACACCTTTCAGACGAGAAAGGTCTTCCGCTCCCCACGCCAAAGCACCTGCATCCGCAAGAACCGTTTTTTTTGCGGCCAATAGCGCAGGGAGAACTTCAGAAACCTCTTCAGGAGTCAGGCCGGGTCCGCAGACCCAAACCTTCCGTCGCAAATCTTCCAGCAGGGAGCCAATAGGCTGGTCATCAATGATTAGTCCCGGGTCGCCGAGTCGATAAGCTTCTGCAACTTTTCGGGCTGCGATGCGGACAAGCCCAGCGCCTGTCCGCCTTGCAGCTCGTGCTGCCAGCCTTGTGGCGCCCGGCATAACAGCGCCGCCACAGACACTCACAACGCCGCGTCGATATTTATAGTCTCCCTCTCCGGAGACCGGCAGATCCCAAAGCCCCGGCCAATTGAAGCTTATTTTTGGCGTCAGGCCACTCCATGCCTGCTCAGGCATACCAATATCGGCGCAGACCAGCTCCCCGCACAACCCTCGCCCAGGCTCCAGAAAATGACCTGGCCGCGGCCTCACAAATGTGACCGTCAACGCGCAACTCTGTGCCTGACCGAGCACTTCTCCAGTTTCTCCGGATACGCCACTCGGCATATCGATCGCCACGCGTCGAGGAACAGCTGCCAGCACTGCAGCTACGTCGTCACTGACTGGACGCTTCAACCCGGATCCAAAAACAGCATCAACCAGCAGGTCTGCTCCTTCCAGAGACGCTCCTTCGAATGGCAGTACAGGACCAGACCATCCTGACGCAGCGACAAATGCCGGGCCACCCTCTTTGGGAACACCCATCGCAACCACTCGGACCGACCATCCCCATCGCGCCAGAAGACGGGCCACGACGTAGCCGTCGCCACCGTTGTTACCCGGCCCGCAAACAACGGCCACGCGACATTTCTGAAACCGCTTGCGAATGGCCCGAGCAACGGCCCATCCCGCATTTTCCATAAGTTGCGCAACAGGAACGACGGCAGAAGCGGCATGATCCATCATGTCGCTCTCCTCAGGTGTCAGCAGCGCAAGAGGGTATGGAGGCATAACTCTGTTTTCTCCTGATTCGCGGGTATGCTTACAGAAAGCGCAGGCGACATCCGCGTTCCCTATGGCCTTTGGACATTCCCCTCGGGTAACCTCCGGCCGATACATCAGGGATATCTCCCTGCTCTTCCTTCACCCACCTGACCATGACGAGGATCAATGACGGGTTCACTTCTCTGGAGCCTAGTGCTCGCAATCCATCTTCTGTGCATGACATACTGGATTGGCGGATCGATCTACTCCGCCCTGGTTGTCCGCTCCACAGTTGGCCTGCTCGACCCTGGACCACGCTCGTCGGTTCTTTTGCAGAACTACACACGTTTTTTCAAAGGCCTTTGGCAGGTTGTGCCTTTTTCCTTGGTGAGCGGCTGGGCACTTGTTTTCCATGAAGGCGGCTTTGCTGCCGTGAACTGGACCATCAATGCCATGCAACTGATCGGCATTGCCATGGCGGTGGTTTTCATAACGACAGTTCGCGGGCCATTCCTGCGAGCCCGTCGGGCCATGCGCCCTCAGCCTGCTGTTTTTGACACTCTCAGAAACCGTATGGTTCTCATGGCTGGCCTTGGTCTTGTGAACATTCTGATTGCAGCCATGGCGCACGGCATGTGATTGTGGTAGCGATATGGCGCTTCATGGGCTGTATCGCTTGCCATTCCAGCGTTTAGCCGATAACGCACCACTTTAAAGTTGCGGGACATGTGCCCGCCCTCAACTCCGGTCCATTCCGTCAGGTCTGTACCGTCAACGAGAGTCTCGAGAGTCATTTGAGCGCGAAAACGACCTCCGGTCCTTCCAAGCCCCGTACCTCTGCCCCTGCAAAACGCGGACGCCCCGTAGGCAGCCGTGCGAAGGCAATCAAGAATTCCCCGATCGAAACGGAAGATGCCGATTCGGCTACTCCTGAGCCGGTCGTAGCTGAAAAGAAGCCTCGCGGTCGTCGTTCCGCAGCTCAAAAGACAGAGACAGAAGCCGTTGCCAAGGTCGCAACACCTTCTCGTCGGCGTACGAAGGCAGTCGCAATCTCCGAAGAGGAAAGCGCACCAGAAACTGCTGAAGTTGCCCCAGTACGTCGTGGCCGCCGCACCAAGAGCGAGACGGTTGATACCGATACTGTAAGCGCTCCTCGCCGCAAGGCACGCAAGCCAGCTCCGGAAACAACCGAGTTCGTCGAAGCTCTTGCCCCGGAAGTCACTGAAACTCCTGCGCCCAAGCGCCGCGGTCGTAAGCCGAAGGTTGTGAGTGACGCTGTCGCTGAAGAAGTCGCAGCGCCTGCTCCCAAAAAGCGCGGGCGCAAACCGAAAGTCGTTGCTGCTGACGCTACACCTGAAGTCGTGGAGCCCGCAGAGACACCGAAGCCACGTCGCGGGCGTAAACCCAAAGCTGCTGTCGCAGCCGAGGTGTCCGCACCTGAACCAGCAGAAGCCGAAGCACATCCTGCAGTTGCTCCTCCGGTAGAGGCAGCAGAGGCTCCAGCGAAAGCTCCAGCTCGTCGTGGACGCCCCCGGAAGGTTCGGCCCGAGGCTGAAGCTCCGGTAACTGCGCCAGCCATTCCGGAAGTGACGGCTGAGATTAAAGCTGAACCGGCACAAGCTGAAGTTGTAGTCGCAGTTGAGACCTCAGAAGACCGTCCGCGTTTTGCTGATCTGGGCCTTTCTGACGCCATCATGCGCGCCATTCAGGAACTCGGTTACGAGCATCCGACTCCTATTCAGGCTCAGGCTATTCCTGAAGTTCTAAATGGGCACGACGTTCTGGGTGTGGCTCAAACCGGAACGGGAAAAACAGCATCCTTCACGCTTCCGATGATCGAGAAGCTGTCTGGTTCTCGCGCTCGGGCCAGAATGCCGCGTTCGCTCATTCTTGAGCCGACACGTGAGCTGGCCCTCCAGGTTGCAGATAATTTCAAGCTTTACGGCAAGCACTTACGCCTGACCCATGCACTGCTAATCGGCGGTGAAAGCATGGCCGAACAACGCGAAGTTCTGAACCGCGGTGTGGATGTCCTGATTGCGACTCCGGGACGTCTTCTCGATCTATTCGGACGCGGCGGCCTGCTACTGACGCAGACAAGCACGTTGGTTATCGACGAAGCTGACCGTATGCTCGATATGGGATTTATTCCCGATATTGAAAAAATCGTCAGCCTGCTGCCCGCAAATCGCCAGACGCTTTTCTTTTCCGCCACTATGGCGCCGGAAATTCGCCGCCTTGCAGATGCGTTCTTGAGAAATCCGGTACAGATCACGGTCTCCCGTCCATCTTCTGTCGCGACCACGATTGAAGAAGGTCTGATTATCGTCGAAGAAGACGAGAAGCGCCGGGCACTGCGTAAGCTGCTTCAGGCGCAGAATGTTCAGAACGCCATTGTGTTCTGTAACCGCAAGCGCGACGTCGATATGCTCCAGCGTTATCTGACGAAGCATGGATTCGCCGCAGGCCATCTGCATGGCGATCTGGCGCAGTCTTTACGCTTTTCGACGCTTGATAGCTTCAAGTCTGGCGAGCTGAAGATTCTGGTCTGCTCTGACGTTGCCGGGCGTGGAATTGACATCGGCGGTCTGTCGCATGTTTTCAATTTTGATCTGCCGTTCAATGCGGAAGACTATGTGCATCGCATCGGACGCACTGGTCGTGCCGGCAAGCATGGTCATGCCTTCAGCATTGCTGGACCGCGTGACCGCCGTCTCTTGGACGCGATTGAAACCCTGACAGGGAAGGTTATTCCCCGTCTGGAATTCGCCGGAATACAGTCCGTTGACTGGGCTCAGGAAGACGAAAATGGTCGTCTGATTCAGACACCCAAGCAGGCACTCCCATCGCAGACTTCCGAAGAATCCAGCATTGAGGACGAATCGGAAGGACAGCGCCGTAACAAGCGCCGACGCGGAGGCCGCAAGCGCAATCGTACGGATCGTGACGAGATACAGGTGGCAAACGCGCCTCAGCCTGTTGCAACACCCGTTGCGCAGCCTGCTCCTCATGATCGCCAATCCGTTGAACTTGCCCCTGCCTTTGAAAACGATGCGCCGAAGACAGGCTTTGGTGGGGATACACCTGCATTCATGCTGGTGCCTCGGCGACACAGACTGTCGGTGGCAGCCGAAACAGACCTGACCCTTCCCGTTCAGCACGATGCTCGTCATTACGGTGATGAATAACCCTGGGACCGGAGCTTTTCCCCTCCGGATTGAAGGTTTAGGCGCTGCGGCTGATGGCGTGGCTCATCACGACGGGCATGTTCTTTTTATTCCTGGCACGTTGCCAGGAGAGGAAGTGCTAGCCCGCTTTTCTGGTACGCGTCCTGAACTGATTGAAATTACGGCTCCGTCGTCAGATAGAGTTGCACCTCCGTGCACTCTCTTTGGCGAATGCGGTGGCTGCGCGATTCAACAGATGTCATTGCCTGCGCTGCTGGACTGGAAGACAACGCGAGTCGCTGAAGCTCTCACCGCAGCAGGCTTTGACGATCTTCCTGTTCCGCAGCGTTATCAAACCCCGTCATACACGCGCCGACGCATGGACCTCGCGATCCAGCGTATTCCAGGTGGCGTTATCCTCGGGCTTCATCGACGCAACGGCGATCCGGTGGATATGACGGAGTGTCATGTCCTGCACCCGACCCTTTTTGCTTTGCTGAAGCCACTTCGTGAGGTCCTGTCTTCTCTGGGTGCGTTGACCGGCCGTGGAGGCTTAGTCCTCAATCTTTTGGATAGTGGGCCAGACCTGACGCTTTCGACGCCAGCTGAATTGACCACCGCTGATCGCACGAAGCTTGCCGCCTTCGGGAGGCAACACGGATTGCCGCGGATTTCATGGCAAAACCCGAAAGACCGTTCTATTGAAACGGTCTCACAGACGCGAGCAGTCAAGGAAGCATTTGGAAGCGTGGAAATTACTCCGCCTCCTGCAGCCTTTCTTCAGGCGACTGACGACGCGGAAAATGCCATTGTACAGGCTGTTGTTGATGGGCTTCCGCCACTCAACAAAAAAGATATCACAGTCGAGCTTTTCGCAGGCTGCGGTACTCTGACATTCCCCATGTCGGAAAAAGGCCGCGTAATAGCGTATGAAGGCGATCTTGCTGCTGCAACTTGCTTAAAGGCCGCAGCAGGCGGTCGACGGGTGGACGGATTCCATCGTGATCTTATGCGTCAGCCTCTTCTGCCTCAGGATCTGAAGTCAACGCGAGCTGTCGTTCTTGATCCGCCGTATGCTGGTGCTGGTGCACAGACAATGCCACTCGCCAAATCTGGCGTTAAAGACATCGTGTATGTGAGCTGTAATCCTGCTGCGTTGGAAAAAGATAGCCGCGCATTAAAAGAGGCAGGCTATTCAGTCCTGAACTGGACAATTGTGGACCAGTTCCTCTGGTCCACAGAAGTGGAAACGGTTCTGGTATTTTCACGTGATCCTAAACGGATCAAACGTGAAAACTCTCGCCGCAGCCACAACGTCCCTTCTCATTTGGATTCCTGAAGGTAAATCCGGCTTCGAGATCCTTGATCTCGTAGTCCATGACTGTTCCCGTCAGAAAAAGTGTGGCCTTGCGATCAACAAGCAGGGTCACACCTTGGTCTTCTACGCGCTCGTCCGTTACGGCTGGCTCATCCACAAAAGTCATTTCGTAAGACAGGCCTGAGCAGCCTCGCGTACCAACACCAATGCGTAAAAGTTGTCCCTGATGAGCGCCGGCATAGAGAACGCGCAACCTCTCAGCTGCACGATCAGACACAGACATCAGAGCGGGAAGTGGTCGACGTGTCAGGGTTTCAGACATGACTTTTGCCCCTCAGATCAGAACATATTAAGCGCAAGACGCGCATCATCACTCATGCGGCTCATGTCCCACGGCGGATCCCATACGATTTCCACAGTGGCATTCGTCACATTTGGCACTTTCAGAATGGCGTCACGCACCATTTCCGGCAGTTCCTGAGCACTCGGACAATTGGGAGCCGTCAGGGTCATTTCCACGTTGACCCGGCCGTCATCATGCAGGTCAATCGCGTAGATCAGACCCAGCTCATAAATGTTTACCGGAATTTCCGGGTCATAAACGGTCGCAATGGCCGCTATAACAGCGTCCTGGTCCGGGCCAGTGTTCTCACCTGTTACGGGAGTGCTCTCATCAATGGGGTGGTGTTCGGTCATGGCATCACTCATGTGAGCATCTTCCGTGCCCGTTCAAGGCCTGTAATCAGGACGTCAATCTCATCCTGTGTCGTGTAAATACCGAAACTGGCGCGTGCCGTCGCATGCACACCGAGACGACGGACAAGCGGCTCCGCACAATGCTGACCAGCACGGATCGCAATTCCCAACTGATCCAGCAAAGTAGCCAGGTCATGGGGATGAGCGCCGTCCATCACGAAGGACAGAACACCACCGCGAACCTGGGGAGACCCAAGAACTTTAAGCCCCTCAACCTCGCCCAGACGCTGCTCGGCATATGTGGTCAAGGCTGTTTCGTGACGAGAGATGGCGTCGTAGCCAATCCCCTCCACGAACTTAACAGCCGCCCCCAGACCAATCGTTTCCAGAATGGCAGGGGTTCCCGCTTCGAATTTATGAGGGACAGTTGCCCATGTCGCACGCTCGAAAGAGACATTCTGGATCATCTCGCCGCCACCCAGGAATGGTGGCATGGCATCTAGAAGCTCCCGCTTCCCCCAGAGTACGCCGATACCTGTTGGCCCATAAAGCTTATGGCCAGTGAAGGTAAAAAAATCTGCTCCGATATCCTGCACATCGATTTTCCGATGTACGACAGACTGCGACCCATCAAACAGAATGCGCGCGCCATGGGCATGGGCAATTTCTGCCAGTTTTTTGGCAGGTGTGACGGTCCCCAGCACATTCGACATATGCGTAATGGACACGAGAGCGACATTGCCGTCGTCCAGAAGCGTTTCATACGCCTCAAGATCGATGTCACCACTCTCATCCATTGGGGCTACACGGAGTTCGATACCAATCCGGTCCCGCAGCATGAGCCATGGGACAATATTGGCGTGATGCTCCAGTTCAGAAATCAGAACCGCCTGCCCTGGCTTCATCAGTGAGCCAAGACTATGCGCCACCAGATTGATGGCCTCTGTACTGTTTCGCGTGAAGACAACTTCATGGCGGTCTGGCGCATTAATGAGCCCTGCGACAGCATCACGCGTACGTTCGTAAGCTTCTGTTGTCCGCTCACTCATCCAGTGCAAGCCGCGATGAATGTTGGCGTACTGATGATACGCCGCATCGCGCATAGCTTCGATCACGCATTCCGGCTTCTGGGCTGAAGCGGCGCTGTCGAGAAAGACAAGCGGACGACCATGCACCTGCTCAGACAGGATCGGAAACTGCGCGCGTACGGCCGGCGTCATGCTGTGATGCTCCGGATCAGTACGTCGCGCAGGGTCTCGTCTGTTACGAGATCAAGTGCATCCAGAAGGAAGGCCTGAACGAGAATAGCGCGCGCTTCTGCTTCTGGCACACCACGAGAGCGCAGATAGAAAAGCTGCTCATCATCCAGCGCCCCTACAGTCGCGCCATGGCTGCACTTCACGTCATCCGCGTAAATTTCCAGCTCAGGCTTACTGTTAATCTGCGCCTTCTCTGACAGAAGAAGCGCCTGATTCATCTGATAGCCGTCAGTCTTCTGGGCAACACGATCGACGAGAATCTTGCCTTGGAACACGCCCTGTCCGCTCTCGGAGAGCACAGTCTTAACCGTTTGGCGCGATCCACAATCAGGCGCTGCATGATGAATCATGGACGTCAGGTCGTTCAGGCGCGTGCCATCCACGATCTGAATTCCGTTCACATGGACCTGTGCATGGGCTTGGGTCAGCGTCGCAACAACTTCGTGCCGCGCCAGCTCACTACCCTGATTCAGGGTAAAGCTGTCGTAGTTTCCGTTCGCGTCCACGGATGCATAAACAAGAGCAAGATGCCCCGCGTCCGCGCCCTCACGCTGCAGTTTGACGTGATTCAGCTGGGCATTTTTTCCCACTACAATGTCAAACCGCGGGTTGGTCACATACTGACCGTCCCCTGCGTTAACATCGAACACCGTCAAAGATGCACCGTCTTCCAGAACAATCTGATGGCGCAGATGTGTAGAAATGGCGTTCCCTGAGGTGAGGGAAACGAGGACCAGCGTTCCAGCAGCAACGCCCGCAGGCACGCGAATGGACAAACCATCCTGACGCAGGGCTGCGTTGAGAATAGCCGAAAAGCGGTCCTCTAACGGGTCAACGGCTTCACCCTGCGAACGAACAAGATTTTCCGAAAGGCGTGTTTGAGACACAGCCTCCAACCCATTCGCGAAAACCGCACGGCTTTCCGCCTCTGGCAACGCCAGCGCATCCAACAGCGACTGCACGTCGTGATCCGACAATGCAGGCGCTTCGTTCCACACCGTTTCCGTAAAGGCCCGCAGGGGCGTATATCGCCATGCCTCAACACGCCGCGTGGGAATCCCGCGCTCAGCCAGCACAGAGCCATGTCCCGCTGCACGCCCGACAAAAGCGCTCAGGGCTGGAGACGACTGAACTGCTGTCCCTGTACTCACGCTGCAGCCTCAAGGAACTGGGTGTAGCCCTGCTTCTCAAGCGTCTTCGCCACTTCCGGACCACCACTATAGATGATCTTGCCTTTGGCCATGACATGCACGCGGTCAGGAACGATGTAATCGAGCAGACGCTGATGATGTGTGATGACGAGTGCTGAGAAGTCAGGCCCACGAAGAGAATTCACGCCATCTGCAACGATACGCAGGGCATCAATATCCAGACCACTGTCTGTCTCGTCGAGAATAGCGAAAGAGGGCTGCAGCAAGCGCATCTGGAGCACTTCATTGCGCTTCTTCTCACCGCCGGAGAAGCCGACATTAACAGCACGCTTGAGCATTTCGTCAGACATGGACAGACGCTTGGTCTCAGCCCGAACGGCCTTCAGGAAAGCAACAGCGTCCAGTTCGTCGTCACCACGCGCACGGCGGACAGCATTTACGGCTGTCCGCAGGAAATTGGCGTTATTGACGCCCGGCAGCTCGACGGGAGACTGGAATGCGAGAAACACGCCCAGAGCCGCACGCTCTTCAGGGTCCAGAGCCAGAAGATCCTGACCTTTAAAGGTCGCGCTTCCGCCTGTTACTTCGTAGTCATCGCGGCCGGAAAGGACATAGGAGAGCGTAGATTTGCCGGAGCCATTCGGGCCCATGATGGCATGAATTTCGCCCTTTGGAATTTCAAGGTCGATCCCTTTCAGGATTTCCTTTGGCGTCCCATCGGCATCAATGCGTGCTTCGAGGCCCTGGATCTTGAGAAAATCATTCATGTCTTAACCCACACTTCCTTCGAGGCTGACCTGGAGTAGCTTCTGAGCCTCGACCGCGAATTCCATTGGCAGCTCCTTGAGCACCTCGCGGCAAAATCCGTTAACAATCAAACCAACTGCGTCTTCTTCAGAAAGCCCGCGAGAGCGACAGTAGAAGAGCTGGTCTTCGGAGATTTTAGACGTCGTTGCTTCGTGCTCGATACGCGCGGTCATGTTGCGGCTCTCGATATACGGAACCGTATGTGCACCACACTGATCACCAATCAGAAGACTGTCGCACTGCGTGAAATTGCGCGCATTGCGTGCCTTCGGCTGCATACGAACAAGACCACGATATGTGCTGTCAGAGCGGCCGGCCGAAATGGTCTTGGCAATGATGGTCGAGCGCGTATTCGGCGCCAGATGAATCATTTTTGTACCCGTATCCGCCTGCTGGTGATTATTGGTCACAGCAACGGAGTAGAATTCGCCAACCGAGCCCTCGCCTGCCAAAACGCAGGACGGATATTTCCACGTAATTGCAGAACCGGTTTCAACCTGCGTCCAAGAAATCTTGGACCGTGCACCGCGACAGGCTCCGCGCTTCGTCACGAAGTTATAAATGCCACCACGGCCTTCATCGTCTCCCGGATACCAGTTCTGCACCGTAGAGTACTTGATGGAGGCATCATCCATCGCAATTAGTTCGACAACCGCCGCATGAAGCTGGTTTTCATCTCTTTGAGGAGCCGTACACCCCTCCAGATAAGAGACGCTCGCGCCATCTTCGACGATAATCAGGGTCCGCTCGAACTGGCCGGTATTGCGGGCATTGATCCGGAAGTATGTGGAGAGTTCCATCGGGCAACGCACACCCTTTGGAACAAACACAAACGATCCGTCTGTAAAAACGGCGGAATTCAATGCCGCAAAGAAATTGTCAGCGGCTGGTACAACCGAACCAAGATACTGCTTTACGAGATCCGGATGTTCGCGAATGGCATCCGAAATCGGGCAGAAGATGACACCGGCCTCTTCAAGCGTCTTACGAAAGGTTGTCGCAACCGACACGCTGTCAAAAACAGCGTCAACGGCAACAGGAAGACGCTTCTGATCTTCAGCACCTTCAACACCAGCCAGCAACGCCTGCTCATGCAGCGGAATGCCTAGCTTGGCATAGGTTTTGAGAAGTTCGGGATCGACTTCATCCAGACTTTTCGGGCCAGGCTTCTTCTTGGGCTGAGCGAAGTAATGCGCATCCTGATAATCAATCGGAGGATGGCTGACTTTGGCCCATTCAGGCTCTTTCATTTCCAGCCACATACGGAAAGCCTTGAGACGCCATTCCAGCATCCACTCAGGCTCTCTCTTACGCTCCGAGATCAGGCGAACCGTATCTTCATTCAGGCCCTTGGGAGCGATATCCATTTCGATATCAGTCTCGAAGCCCCACTCGTAACTGGACTTCGCGAGCTTTTCGACTGTCTCGCGGGTCTCCGTCACAGCTGGCATGATTTGGTGTCCTCAGTTGACCGGATCAGCCACGGGGACTGGCCCGGCGCCGGTAGTGTCGAGAGAAGGCTCCTTGGGCTCCTTCCCGCTATGTAGAACGGAATGTCGGTCCATATCCGCAAGCGTAATACTGTTGAGCGTTCGGAGAATGGCGTCATTCACCATGTCCCATTGCCCCGAAAGGCCACATAGGGAGCTATGTTCGCACTCCCGACCGTCGCAGCAGGCTGTAATCGAAATCGGACCATCAACAACAGCAATAACCGTGGCGATCGTAATTTCTTCCAGCGCACCTGCCAGCCGATAACCGCCACGGGCCCCTCGATGAGAGATGACGAGTCCGCTCGAAGCCAAACCCTTAAGCAGCTTTGCAACGGTTGGCTCGGGTACTCCGGTCTCTCCTGCCAGCGCGGCGGCTGTTGCCAGACCCTCGTGCTGTCCGAGGTGGACAAGGAGGACGGTGGCATAATCGGCTAGTTTGGAGAGCCTCAGCATAGCTTGCACACTCACATTACATTCATTCAAGACTTATGAAGTCCTGATTAGGTTCCAGATGACCCATGCTGTCACAAAGGTCAAGAAGTTTGTGATGTCTTAAACGGAGTTATAACCTCTTCAGACACCGAAAAACAGGCGGGAGATCAGATCAAGGCCAGCTCCAGCCAAAAACCCGACGACAGTCCCGTTAACGCGAATATAGGCCAGATCCCGCCCTACACGTGCTTCCAGACGGCGCGCAAGGTCATCGCCATCCCATCCTGCCATGACGTTGGCGATGAACCCGGAGAGCTTGTCTCTGACGCCAGGAAGCAGCTTCGAGACCATGCGCTCCACGGTCGTATTGATGCGCTCTCTCAGCGGATCATTTTCACGCATGGACGTTGCCAGGCCGCTAATTGCCGTATCCAGAACAGAGGCACTCCAACCGTCCTCTTTTGCGCAATCCTCTTCTGCCATCCGGCGGACGCGCTCCCAGAGTTCGCCGCTCCAGGCCTTCAGGCTGGAATGCGTCAGAACCGAGCCAATCGCTCGCGTCAGATCCTGTCGGCGATCCGGATCCGTTTCCATCCGATCGATTTCAGCCCGCACCCACGTCGTGAAGCCATGCCGAATATCCGAGTCCATCGGATCGATCCGTTCAATTTCTGCCTGAAGAGCAGTCAGAACCCGATTGGCAACCGATCCTCCAATGGCCCAGCCGAGGAAGCGTCCCCCCTGCTCACGCACCCGTTCCTCGACGAACTGCCTCAGATCACCTTCCTTGGCAGCGACCGTGGCCTTGAGCTTTGCCAGAAGGAAGGAAAGCACTTCCTGATGCATCTCACTGTCCACCATCGCCTTCATGGCGCGAGAGACGAGTGGCGCGATTTCCTCACCATTGAGCAGGACCGGCAGCGCGCGCGATAGAGCAGCACTCGCCCGACCGTCCTCAAGGCGATCAAACAGGCTGGGGATACTGGCGCGCAGCGTGGCGACAAGTGTCTGTCGGGTAGATGGCTCGCTGAGAGCGTCCGCAATCAGACCTGGCAGATCAATCTTGGAGAGGGCCCGATGAACGTCGGCATCCGTAAAGAACTGACCGGACACAAACCGGCCTAGCGCCTGCCCTAGCCGCACCTTCTGTCTGGGAAGGATAGCCGTATGAGGAATAGGAAGCCCCATCGGATGTCGGAACAGGGCCGTCACTGCAAACCAGTCTGCCAAGCCTCCAACAACGCCTGCTCGTGAGCCTGCCCGGAGTACGCCTAACGCCAGGCTATCGTCGTGGAAATGTCTGGCCGCGAGATAGGTCGTGCCTGTGGCAACCGCGCCCATGCCGATCAGAAGGCCTCCGGCCAATCTTGTTGGCGAAGATCCCTTCTGCGGAATGGCCTGACTGACATCTTTCTTCATATCCGGATGCATGAAGCCTCCGATAGCATCATCCGGACGCACTGTCGCGTCCGCAACAAGGTTGCGCTTACAGGCCGGGCATGGAACATAACTTGCCCGTTTTCAATTTACCTCCCGCAGAAGCGAGACTGCTCCCGATGTCTGACTGCGCCTCCCGGCACGACACATCCCTTTCCGACCGCATCGACGCCATGACCACGCGCCTGACACAGGAACGCAACGGTCTTAGTGATCTGATTGCCTCCATTGGTGATGAACTGTCCATCGGCAAAGGTGAGAAAATCGAGGAGCTGGAACACACAGTTCGAACATTGCGGGACGAATATTTTTCGCAGCGTGCCGCTCATCTTCGCCAATATGTCGGCCTTGAAGATGCGGACCCGACAGAGCGTCTGAAGCAGGTTGCTGCCAAACTGGTCGAGCAGGCACCGTCGCCGGAAGCCCTGACCAAACCGGCAATTGCTGCTGTCTTTACAGCTCACCCGACATTTGCTCTGGCTGACCACGTCTATGCGCTCATGGCCGAACGGGCCTCCAATCCGGAAGCGCCTCTCCCATGCCTGACAACACATCGCCGGTCGGCACCGCCAACACTTGCCGATGAGCAGTCCCTCGCCCTGGCTGCCGTTTTGCGTGGCCGCGATGCCCTTGATGAGCTTACGACATCTCTCATTGAAAAAATGACATCCCGGTGGGCGAACGAGGCGGATCATGTGGATCCCTCACCCGTCATTCTCGCAAGCTGGGTCGGTTTTGATACAGACGGGCGCAATGACATTGGATGGTGGGATACAATTCGCATCCGTCTGGAACTCAAACTTGCCCAGCTTGAGCGCCTTGAATCGGGCCTGACTGAACTCCGCCTTCAGGATACGTCATTGGCAATGCGTGTTCGCCGCGCCATGGAAGCAGTTCGGACACAACATGCTGCATGTCCGAGAAGCAAAAGTGCTACCCCCGAAGACATCCGCGACTTTGCACAGACCCTGATCGCGCACCGCGAAAAAGCACTGTTGGACGCGAAAGAGCTTCAGCCCTTCTTCCGGGACGCCGCATCGGGACTGGAAGCGTCAGATGCCCTGCGACTGCGCACGCTCCGGGCTGGGTTCATGAGCCACGGGCTTGGTATTGCGCATATCCACACTCGACTGAATGCGGCTCAGATCTATAACGTTGCCAGAACGCGCCTCGGTCTGACGGACGACCCGGCTCTTCCGTCCCGCCGTCGCGTGCTGCTGTCTCGAATCAACGATGCCCTCGATGATCTGACAGCGCGCCATGTTGATTTTGGCTCTCTGCTCGTCGAGCCCGCATCAGCCGCGCGCCTGATGATGACGATGGCGCAGATTCTCAAACACATCGATACCGGCTCCCCCATCCGCTTCCTCATTGCCGAGACAGAAAGCGGATACACACTGCTGGCCACGCTGTGGCTCGCCCGCCTGTTCGGTATTCAGGATCATCAGATCGAAATTTCTCCTCTTTTCGAGACGGAAAGCGCACTCGAAAACGGAGAGACCATCCTTGAGGAAGCGTTCCGCTCCCCACACTGGCGGGATTATCTGCGAGCGAATGGCAGACTATCCCTCCAGTTCGGTTATTCGGACTCGGGTCGATATGTCGGGCAGTTAGCCGCCACGAATCTGGTTGAGCGGCTACGGATGCGGACGCTGGACCTCTTGAAAGAACATGATCTCGGGGACGTTGCCCTCACACTGTTCGACACCCATGGCGAAAGCATCGGCCGCGGCGCCCATCCTTTCAGTCTTCGTCAGCGTCTGGACTATTTTTCTCCGGCAAGAACGCGGATTGCATTCCAGAATGCAGGCGTCGGCTGCCGTGTAGAAACCGCATTTCAGGGTGGTGACGGCTATACATTGTTCGGAACAGGAAGCATTGCAGCCTCCACGATTGCAACATTGGCCGAGCATGTGGCGCACGTTCCGACGAGCGTGAATGATCCAGTCTATGAACGCCCGGATTTTGCAGCAGACTTCTTTTCGACCATCGCGCTGGACATGGGCGCTCTGGTCAACGATCCGGGATATGCAGCACTATTGAGTGCTTTCGGACCATCCCTGATCGACAAGACAGGCTCCCGTCCCTCTGCACGTCAGTCTGACGCCGCTACAGTGACGCGCATCACGCATCCAAGTCAGCTACGCGCCATCCCGAACAATGCCATCCTTCAGCAGCTTGGCTGGTGGGCCAATGTGCTGCATGGACTTGGAAGTGCGGCGCAGCGTCATCCGGAAACATTCGAGCAGTTTGTCACCAGTTCTCCCCGTTTTCGCGAAGCTATGGACTTTGCCCGACAGGCCTTGGCTCACTCCGATCTGGAAGTCCTGCGCGCAACAATCCGTCAGCTTGATCCGGGGACTTGGCTGGATCGGGCCTCCAAGGCGCAGGACGAAGAAGAGCGTCAGAATTTCCTGACCATTTCCCATGGATTGGAAGTCCTACGCTTCTGGACGAGCGCACCGGCAATGTTCCGCCGTATCCAGACGGATCATATTGCCCTGCGTGCTGCGTGGCCCGATGCACCGCATATGGAGCCCCGCGAAAAGCTGCTGCACGCCATCCGCTTTGCACTGATTGATCGCCTGTGGGTTCTATCTACGCGCATTCCCTATTTTGGCCCGCGCAATAGCCTGACACGTGATTCCATCACCAACCTGATCCTGTGTCTGGATATCCCGCGCTCTCTGCATCTGCTGGATGACCTCTTCCCGGTCTCTGGCCCGAGCGTGGCCAATCTGGACTTCGGCGAGCCGGGCGACGCAGGTGAAGAAAGTGGCTTTGCCCGGGAGCACCGGGAAATTTTCCAGCCATTGGAACGCTCGTTCAACCTGCTACGGGAAATCGGCGTGGCGATCATGCATACGAACCGTGCATTCGGTTAAGAACGAAACATTATAACATCTGGCTTGTCTGCAAGTCAGCTATGCGTTTAGAGAAGGGCAGAACACTTAACACAAGGCCCTTCTGAATGCTTCGCAAGGCTCTCTTCCTGGGTGTTGCCATGATGGTAACACCCGCTCTTGCCGCTGAACCCGCCAAGGACACTCCTGCCCCCAATGCCGACAGCGTTACACGCGGCACGGTAGTCGTGGATGGCTCGACCATTCCTTATCAGGCTGTTGCCGGGACCATTCTCGTGCACGGGTCAGAATACAATGATTCCAATGAGGTTCTGACCAAGCGCGGCATCAAGGTGGAAGCCGGCAAAGACGACAGCGACAAGAACCCGCCTGTCGCGTCGATGTTCTATACCGCCTACTTCAAGGATGGCGTTCCATCCGCGAAACGTCCCATTACCTTCCTGTATAACGGCGGGCCGGGGTCGGCGTCTGTCTGGGTCCATATGGGCACGTTCGGGCCACGCCGCGTCAACACACCCGGTGACCAGCATCTTCCCGCCGCGCCTTACGCTCTCATCAACAATCCCCAGTCTCTACTGGACGTGTCTGACGTTGTGTTTGTCGATGCTCCGGGAACCGGCTTCTCGCGTATTGCGGGCAAGGATGCAGCCAAGGAGTTCCTTGGTGTCGATGGTGACGGAGAAGCGTTCACCCACTTCATCTCGAAGTTTCTTGCAAAGTACCACCGCTACAATTCGCCCAAATACCTGTTTGGCGAAAGCTACGGCACCATGCGCTCCGCAGTCGTCATCAATGATCTGGAGCAGGAAGAGAACATCGATTTCAATGGTGTCATCCTGCTCTCCCAGATCCTGAATTACGACAACAGCGCCGATGCGCCGCAGTTTAATCCTGGCGTTGATGACCCGTATGTTCTCGCTCTACCCACCTATGCTGCGACGGCGTGGTATCATCATTGCCTGCCACAGCAGCACCCGGACCTGAAGGCCTTCCTGAAGGAAGTCGAGCATTTTGCTGTGACGGATTATACCGTTGCGCTCCGTCAGGGAGCAGACCTGCCGGAAAGCGAGCGTCAGGCCATCGCAGAGAAGCTCCACACATACACTGGCCTGCCGGTGGACTATATTCTGCGCTCTGATCTCCGCGTGAACGGCGGCCAGTTCGAACAGCAGCTTCAGGCTGCAACGGGAATGGCAACAGGTCGCCTCGATACGCGGTATTCCAGCCCGACGCTTGATCCGATGACGAAGGAAGCGGATTACGATCCGCAGTCCAGCGCTATCAGTTCTGCTTATGTTTCGGTCTTCAATGACTATGTCCGGAACACTCTGAAGTACGGCACAGACGAAACCTACCGCCTCTTTAATCCTGAAGGGAACTGGGACAACAAACACACCCAGCCAGGACACGGCTACCAGCCCAAGGGCGTTCCCAATGTCATGAGCGACCTTGCCATGGCAATCAAGACGAACCCAAACCTGCATGTGATGCTGAACGGTGGCTACTACGATCTCGCGACGCCTTACTATGAAGGTATCTACGAGATGAAGCATCTTCCGATGGCTACCAGTCTTCAGAAGAACATCGAATACGCTCAGTATTCGTCCGGACACATGGTCTACGTAGACCCGGCAGCCCTGCAGCAGCTTCATGACAATGTCGCAGCGTTTATCCGCCGGACAGACAATCTGCACTGATCTCTAGCGTTTTTAGAAAAGGCGACGAAGGGGCAACCTTTCGTCGCTTTTTTATGAGTCAGCAGGCTAGCCTATCTGAACAAAAGCTCTGGCGAGGCGTCTGATTGAAAACTCGCATACACGCTACGGCTCGATCGCTGGGGTGCCCTTTTCAAGCGAACATTTGGTCTAGACGACAACGTTGAGACAGCCTGCGTCAGATTAAGAGCGACACCATCAGAACCCAGTAAAAGCTGGCGCTCCTGAGTGCTAACATTCTCAGAAGAAAACCTGACAAGACGAGAAACACTCTGCTTGCGGAAAATTATTCGTAGAAAGAGCTGCGATAACAGACGCTTGCGTTTCAGGCAGCGGTATTGGGCGTCTTTATAAAATATAGCAACAAAAAACCCCGCCAGATTGCTCTGGGGGGGTCAGATGTCTCACCGAGGTGAAAAAATCAGGCGGACTTTGCCATGATTTCTTCAGCAACGTTACGAGGAACAGCCTCGTAGTGATGGAACTGCATGGTGAAGGATGCACGACCCTTCGTTGCAGAACGCA
>NZ_JBDOBO010000041.1:0-22965 GCF_047723935.1 Gluconobacter sp. | reverse complement strand
CACTTGCAGCAGTCGTACGCCCAGCCTGATTTTGTTTGTCTCGTGGTCATGGGGATTTCTTACTTCGCGCGATAACGGCCTGGCAAAAGCCTTTTCCGAATACGGTGAGATTATAATTATGGTTCTTGTCAGTTTGGAGTAGTCCCTGCCGGGTTAACGCATCATGACAGAACGTCAACTCATCAATATTTATGCCCTGAGAATAGATATACGCCCGCCTAGCCTCGCTATCCATGAACGTACCCGCGCCGTATTTTTTGGCGCCTTCTGCGCGATCTTCGCGATAAGCAACGGCCATTCCCTCTGACCCATAAAGAGATAGTGTTAGGGCATCCTTTGGTGAAAGTTTGGCAATCACCTCAAAATAGATAGGACGTATTTCCTTATCGTCTCCTGAAGCCGCTTTCGCGAGTAATGTTGACCATAGATCAAGAATTGCGTCATCAGTGACCCCATCGGCATTTCTCATAATATCAGCAATCAAACGCGGCGAGGCCTTGTCTGATACCGTCGCACCCGCTTCGTGTATTTTTCGCTCTGCTTCACTGAAAAGCACTCTACGGCTGTATCGTATGCCGCTATCCCAGACCTTGTCGGCTAACCGCTCCAGCAGGTGGGACGGGTAGCCACCAGTTGCCGCGTCGACATGGTGAAAAAATTCTATGATTTGGTTAGATGGGTCGCTCATATCTTATGATTAACGGCAGTTTTCTCCTTGTACAGCCACCCTCGCTTGTACTAAGATTTCTGCATGCCGAAAGCCCTGAAATCCCGCGCCGGACTCGGCGATACTCTCCGCCGCTTTTCCACTCCGAAGCCTTCGAGAAAAACGGCGTTCGTTGTGCCTCGTGCGGAGGATAATTCGCTCACGCCCGAACGGGTGGCAAAGCCGGATTATGAATGGCAGGGCAAGAAGCGGATCAAGCTGAATACCGTCAACGCGCTACACATGGCTGGCGATATTGATGGCGCCGCAGTAACCGCAGCCCAGTGGTGGATTTGCGACTACGTATTCGCGCATCATGGGTATCTGGATATCCTGAGCGATGTCCTGCCCACCGACTATGTGAAGGGCGATGTTCACACGTTTGCAATCTCGCGCGGTCACGCTGCCGAGCGGATTGGCATGATCCGCGACCGCCTGGGGCTTTGTGCTCACGTTCGTTTGGAAATGTTACTAGCCCGTGAGCTGTCATTCTCAGCAATGGCTGAAGCGTTGGTGCCAGAAAAGGCCGCTCACGGTCGCCGGATTATCTCCGGCCAATGCGCGCTCGTGCTTGAGCAGCTCTCTGATGCGTATGCGGTGGTACGTCGGGAGATACGGGGGGACGTCCAGAGACAGAAAGCTCTTGTACTTGGACCCAGTGCCTGATACGGTTGGACAACACTGAATAATTGCGCCTACAGCGCAAGAAGCTTCCCGGACAATCAAGCGCATGTCGCTACCATCCGTCAAAATTGGCGACGTGGTGCGTTGGCGTGGTTCTGTCCATGTGATTGCGTATTTACAATCAGAAAGCGCGGTCCTCTGTCCTGTTCTGCCGACAAGAACGGTCCGACATCGTGCCGATATCCTGATCGAATTCCCGGAGGCGCTCTATCTCGGCGTAACAGATGGTGCCCTGATCCGGTGCAAGCCGTTCATATTTCGGGATGCTTTCAAGTTGGCAGTTGATGGGGCGCTGTCCCCTGCTCTGTTGCGTCGCGTTCATCATGCGATTGATCGAGAAATGGATGCGCGGAGGGTTGAGGCAGGCTTGCCTGAGTATCGAGTGAGGTAGTTATGGTGAGGAAGAAGGTCGACGCACCAGCTCCGGAACCCTCTCGAATTGATATCGCCAGCGCATGGGACGGCGTGCTTGTTCTTCTGGAAGAAGGATTGACGCTTCGGGAAATCTGCAAGCGTAGCGACATGCCCACATGGGAAGGATTACGGAAATTTATCCGTAAAGACCCCGGCCGAGTTGCACAGTACGCACACGCGCGTACCGCGGGCGCGGAGGCGTTAGAGGATGAGCTTCTCCACGCCGCCCGCTCTGCGGGTCCTGAGGATGCCGCGGCCCGAAGGTTGCAAGTTGATGCGCTCAAATGGGTGATGAGTAAGCGAGCCCCCAAGGTATACGGTGACAAGATCACGCAGGAACACACCGGCGCTGACGGTGGTCCATTGGAGTTCACAGAAATTCGAAGGGTGGTCGTAGACGTACCCAAGAAGGATTGAGCATGACGAAGGCGCTGGAAATACCCACAGCGCGCGTCTTCCTTCCCCTCCTAAAGCCGAACCGGTACAAAGGCGCATATGGTGGCCGAGGATCGGGCAAATCGCACTTCTTTGGCGGCCTGACCGTTGAAGAGCACTTGGCCATTCCGGGTCATCGCACAGTCTGTATTCGCGAAATCCAGAAATCGATTGCGCGTTCGTCCAAACAGTTGATCGTGGACAAGATCAACCAGTTTAACCTGAACCGGCATTTCGATGTTCAGGATCAGGTCATTAAGACACCGGGGGATGGCCTGATCGTCTTCCAGGGCCTCCAAAACCACACGGCTGACAGCATCAAGTCGCTGGAGGGCTTTGACCGCGCGTGGATCGAAGAGGCGCAGTCGATCAGCTCATATTCATGGCGGATGCTGCGGCCGACACTTCGTAAGCCGGGTTCAGAAATATGGGCATCGTGGAACCCGGCATCGTCTGACGATCCGATTGATGATTTTTTCCGGGGCGAAGGCTCTGACCGCGCCGATCTGACGGCTGTTCGGGCCAACTGGTCTGATAACCCGTGGTTCGACGACGGCACGCTGCCAACTGAGCGTGAGGAAGATCAGAGGGCGCGGCCAGACGAATATGACCATGTCTGGGAAGGTGATTACGTCACCATCTCGGATGCGGTGATCTTCCGTAAGCGCGTCACGGTCGATGATTTCGAGACGCCAGAGGACGCCCGGTTTTTCTATGGATTGGACTGGGGTTTCTCTCAGGATCCGACGGCGGTCGTTCGGTGCTTCATCCGCGATGAAGTGCTGTATGTAGATTATGAGGCCGGCGGAACAGGTATCCATCTGGATGAACTGCCCGCCGTTCTGGATGAGATCCCCGGAACGCGGCGCTGGCCCATCAAGGCTGACTGCGCCTCCCCTCAGAACATCAGTTTCATGGCGACCCGCTACCGCTACAACATGACACCCGCCAAGAAGTGGCCGGGGAGTGTGGAAGACGGGATCGACCGCCTGAAGGCGTTCAAGCGCATTGTTGTGCACCGCCGTTGTCCGCGCATCGCTGAAGAGTTCCGCAAGTACGCATTCAAGGTTGATCCAAAGACTGAAGAGGTCCTTCCGGTCATTGTGGACGCCTGGAACCACTGGATTGACGCATTACGGTATGCCCTAGACGGCATCATTCAGAATCGCCGCTCCATGCCCTCCTTCGCAGGGTACAAATCAAGGACACGTTGATGAAACACTGGTTCAGCCGCAACCGGGAGCGCAAGCCGTTGCCCGAGCGGCGCGAGCCTGTGCTTCCACGTAATGAACGGCGTCTCAACCTACGATCGTTCCGCCGAGATGGTGGAGAGACAATGCCTACTGACCCGCGTGACGCGTTCGACGCTTACAAGCCGCCGAAGGGTGTTCGTGGTGAAGCTCCTGCCGCTTTGGCTATGGACGGTGACGATCTGGCCCTGGTCGGTGACATGACGGGATGGGCGGCTACCGCCTCCCCGATCATGCGCGATTACTTCGAGGATGGTCTGGCCTTCCTCGGCTATCCACAGCTTGCGCAGATGGCACAGCGGGCAGAGTTCCGCAAGCCTTGCGAGGTCATTGCCCGGGAAGCAGCTCGCGAATGGGTCGAGATCCGTTCGGATAAGCAGGGTGGCGATGAGAAGGACAACGAGCAAGCCGCTGATCGCATCAAAGAAATTGAGCGCGAATTTGAGCGCCTGAACGTTCGTCGCGTGATCCGCACGCACGTCCTGCATGGCCTGCTGTATGGCCTTGGGCATGTGTGGATCGGAATTAAGGGCGCACCCATCACGACGGAAGGGCAGTCCAAGCCGCTCGTTATCGGTGAGAACGGCATGGGCAAGGGCTCTCTAGAGCGCCTCGCCAATATCGAGCCGATCTGGACCACGCCCAACAGCTACAACGCGAACAACCCGCTGGCGAAGAACTTCTACAAGCCGGACAACTGGTGGGTCCTCGGCACGATGGTGGATAGCTCCCGCCTACTGACCACGATCCCCTACCCTGTTTCACAGATCCTGGCGCCTGCGTTCAACTTCGGCGGCCAGTCTCTTACGCAGCTTCTGCGCGCCTACGTTCACAACTATCTGGCCACGCGCAACAGCACAGCTACCATCGTCCGCAATTTTTCCAAGTTAGTCCTGAAGACGGACATGACGGGGAATATGCAGACGGATATCGGCCCGGGCATGGACGCTCAGCCGCTGCCCTACGGCGATGTGGATATGGCCTCCGTGCAGGGTCGCGCTGCGTACATGCAGGATGTGGCCGAGGGCCAAGACACAATCGTGGTGGATAAGGAGCGTGAAGACGCCTCCATCATCGCCACACCGCTGTCCGGTCTCGATAGCTTGCAGGCGCAGGCAATGGAGGCAATGGCCAGCATCCCCGGCATCCCGCTGGTGAAGCTGTTCGGCATCCAACCGCAGGGATTGAACGCATCCTCAGACGGGGAAATTCGCGTCTTCTACGACGAGATTTCCGCCTTTCAGGAAGCCCATATCCGACCCACGCTTCAGACAATCTTTGAAGCGATCCAGATCCATCTCTGGGGCAAGATTGACGAGGATATTTCCTTCCGCTTCGTGCCGCTCTGGCAGATGGACGAGAAACAACTCGCCGAGATCGAGAAAATCAAGGCTGATCTAGGAGCTGTGAACATCACGGCCGGGGTGACTTCCCCCGAGGAAGAGCGAGAGCGCCTGTCCACGGATGAGCGCAGCATTTACCGCGGCGTAAATCTCACCGGGCCGCCGCCTGAGCCGCCCGAACCCGAGCAAATGCCTGACATGGAAAGCCTGCTGAAGCGGGGCGAGGAAGAGGAAAATTGACCCAGCTCCGCTGCACATCGGCAACCGGGAAGGCCCTCAAGCCAACCCGCGCCAGTGCTGCGCTCGAAGCGGCCTACTACCGTGATCTGATGCGCCTCATCCGGGAGATGGACGACAGCCTGACGTACTGGCTTCAAGCCAACTACCGCAAGCACGAAAGCGCTATCGCGCAGGATAGCGTCGCGGATCAGCTTCAGAAGGTTATGGATCGGCTGATTGGCCGCTGGAGAACCCAGTTTAGCGAAACGGCGCGAGGCTTAGCCAAGAAACAGTCCAAGCGCTGGCAGCAGCACGCGGACACGTCCTTGATGGATAAGCTCAAGCAAGCTGGTTTTGCCGTGAAGTTCCGGCCTTCAAAGGCTGTAGCAGACACTCTGGATAGCGTTATTAATCAGAACACAACGCTCATCAAAAGCATCGCTGACCACCACTTGAACGAAGTGGCGGACATGGTGCAACGCTCGGTCATGGCAGGACGTGATCTGGCAACACTGACGGCAGAGCTGAAGGAGCGCTACGGCATCACACAGCGCCGAGCAGCCTTTATTGCACGAGACCAGAACAACAAGGCCACGTCGTTCATAACGCGGACACGACAGATCGAAATGGGGCTGACTGAGGCGATCTGGTGTCACTCAAGCGCCGGCAAGCATCCGCGACCGATGCATGTGAAGGCCGGACGCGAAAGGCTTCGGTACGACATTCGCAAGGGCGCCGATGTGGACGGCGACGGCAAGCTAATATTCCCTGGTGAGGAACCGAACTGCCGCTGCACGTCTCAGGTGATTATTCCGGGGTTTGATGATTAAATTCCACGCACTTTGTTAAGGGCGTCAGCCAGTTCTTTTCCGCTCCGGTCTAAAAACTCAGACCCTGGTTGACTGGGAAGTTGGCGATACAGCTCCAATACAGCATCGGCGGTCGCTTCCAGTAACTTCCGTTCGTCTTCAGTCACAACGGCTCTCCTAAAATGACAAACACAATCATGGCCCTTGACCGGTCGGTGCGACGCATCGATGGGGACGGGCATCTGCACGTTGAGCGTTGTGTGCTCAGCGCGGCTGTAGTCTCACCCTATTACGGACGAGAGATCAACGGGGCCGAACGTCTGGGGCTGGAACCGGACACCATCTACTGGATGTATCGGGACGCCGATGCCTTGCGGGATGCCGCATCGAGCATGAATGGCAAGCCGCTGATCGAGATCCATCAGCCGGTCAGTGCAGACGATCACCCGCGCGAAATCACGGTTGGTTCTGTCAACAACGCGACATTTCAGGCGCCTGACCTGATTGGCGAACTCGCCATTTGGGATGGAGACGCGATCAAAAGAATTCAGGACGGTTCCAAGCGGTGCGTGTCAGCTGGATACGCCTACGAGACCGTCCCTGAGACCGGTGAGATCAACGGACAGCCCTACACGCTGAAGATGGTCAATATCCGCTTCAACCACCTCGCCTTGGTGGAAGAGCCACGCGTGAAGACCGCCATCATTGGCGACAGCGCACCACCCAACAACACGAAGGAAGCGAGCATGGCTGCCCACAAGCCCATGTCCACAGCGGGCCGCATCGCGGCGGCCATCCGTTCCGGTCGCCTTGCCATGGATGCGTCTGAAGAAGACGTCAAGAAGTGCATGGACGAGGACGAGACTGAGGAAGAGAAGAAGGCCCGCGAAGAGAAAGAACGCGCAGCCGCCGATGAAGAGGCGAAGAAGAAAGAGGACGAAGAGCGTAAGGCTGCTGACGAAGAAGCCAAGCGTGAGGCGGACGAGCAGAAGGCCAAAGACGAGGAAGAGCGGAAAAAGGACGACGATAAGAAGGCTCAAGACGCCGCCGTCGATGCCAAGATCAAGCTCGCGCTCGACAATCAGCGCCGCGAACTGCGGGCAGCACAGGACGCTCGTGAAGCCGTTCGTCCTCTCGTCGGCGACGTCATTGGTATGGACAGCGCTGGCGATATTTATCGCTACGCTCTGAAGCAGACCGGTCACGATGCGACTGGCGTTCATGACAGCGCTCTTCCCGCTCTCGTCAGCATGGCTATCGACGCCAAGCGCCCTGCCCGCCCCGTTCGCCTCGCCGCAGACAGTGCAGCGGACAGTGATTCCCCTCTGGCGGGCGCTTCAGCTCGCCGCAAAGCGTAAGGAGCGGCCCCGATGGGTTTCCCTACCAAGATCAATTACAACTGGGCAAAGGGTTTTCCAGGCGGCATCGCCTCCGCGAACCCGCGCCGCTCCGCCATTCCCGGACCGATGGGCTTTATTGCTGGCGCGGCTGGCGTCACGGTCGGCGTGTTCGGCTGGGTTCAGGCTGACGGCGTAACCGTTCTGAACAAGCCAATCGCCTCTGAAGCCCCGACCGGCTTCGTCCTGCGCGACCAGACGGGTCTCATCACGGCCTACCTCGGCGAAAGCACGATGCTGCTCCCGAGCGGCTTCAATGTGCAGCTTATGACGGGCGGCGATTACTTTGCTGTTTCAGCCGCGACCGCTGCAACGCCAGGACAGGCCGTCTACGCCTCCTCGACGGATGGCACGCTTCAGACGGGCGCAGCTGGTACGGCTCCTGAAGGCACAGTCGCAACGGGCTGGATCGTCACACAAGGCGGCGCTGCCGGTTCCACCATCATCATTTCCGGTGCGGTTGCGCCGATTGCAGGGAGCAACGAATAATGGCTTCGTTTCGTAACGATGCGACCCGACTTGCGCAGGACTGGGGCATCAATCTCCCGGGCGTGACGCATTACGTGGGCGAAAAGGGCAACGCATACGACGCGGCCCCCGTATTCGGCGCTACCACGGCACCAAATAGCGGCATCCCGGCCGTCATCAATACGATGGTCGATCCGCAGCTGATCCGTCAGCTCATTACGCCGACCAAGTCTGAAGAGATCTACGGCTCCCAGAAGAAGGGTGACCGCGCGATCAAGACGGTTATGTTCCCGGTCATTGAGGCTTCCGGCTATGCCGTGGCCTACGGTGACTATGAGCAGGCTGGCGACAGCTCAGCTAACGCGAACTGGGTCAATCGCCAGTCCTTCACGTTCCAGACCTGGGCTAAGTATGGCGATCTGGAAGCCGAGATGATGGGCATGGGCAACATCGACTGGGTTGCCGAACAGCGGACTGCTGGCGCTTCTGTGCTCGAAAAGCAGCAGAACCAGCAGTATCTGTTTGGTGTCACTGGCCTTGAGAACTATGGTGCCCTGAACGATCCTGCTCTACCTGCCGCCATTACGGCGTCGGTGAAGACCGGCACGGCCACGTCTTGGAGCAGCACGAGTGATCCGAACCTGATTTATCCAGACTTCGTGACCCTGTTCGCGGCTCTCAATAAGTCCATGATGGGCAACATAAACAATCAGACCCGTCTCAAGGTCGTTGCCCCCTCTGAGCTGTCTCAGGTTATGACCTACACCAATCAGTTCGGGATCACGCTTGAGGAAATGCTGAAAAAGGCATGGCCGAATATGGTGATCGAGTTTCTGCCAGAAGCCGGGGTCACCATGTCGGGCGGATACACCAGCGCTAACATCATGCAGATGTTTGCACCGGAAATTGACGGCGTCGAGACTGTTACTACGGCGTTCACAGAGCGCCTGACTATGGGGCGCCTAGAGCAGTATTCCACCAATGCACGTCAGAAAATGATGCGCGGCGGGTGGGGCACGATCTGGAAGCGTCCGATGGCTGTTGCCCAGATGGTGGGGATCTAAAGATGGCTGATACCGTCACCGTACTTTGCCGTATGCCGCATGGCTTGCGCTTGCGTATCTCCCATGAGGGAGATGCCGAACGTCGGGCTCAGCTTAGCGCGGACAAGCGCCCTGACCTGAGCCCGGTCGGCTACGTCAAGGAAATCGAGATCAAGGGTGCAAACCGCGCTCCTGATTATCACCCGAAGGACAACGTTCTGCTCGGCCGCGTCGGCCGTACGACGGTGGACAAGGCGTTCTGGGACGCCTGGCTTAAGCAGAACGCAGACAGCGATCTTGTGAAAAACAAGTGCGTATTTGCAGAGCAGACGGACGCGCGCGCTAATGCCAGAGCGGACGAGTTCAAGGCCGAGAAGACAGGGTTCGAGCCCCTCGATCCGGTGGAACTGAAGCGCAAGGGCCTCGCCGCTGCTGAAGAAGCTGCTCGGACACGGGCTTACGCCTGATGAGCGAAACGACCACGACGCAACCGGGCGTGGCTACGTTCGATTATGCGACGTGGTCACAGCTCTACCCTGGGCTTGGCGCCAGTACGAACGAAGCGCAAGCAACGGAGTACTTCGCTCAGGCCGGGGACTTCCTCAACAACACTCCTCGCAGCCCTGTGCAGGATCTTGTCAGGCGCACGCGTCTGCTCAACCTGCTCACGGCTCACATCGCGCAGCTCAACCTGCCGGTGGATGCTGGCGGGAATGGCGCGGGAACAGTGGGGCGCGTAGCAAGCGCGGCAGAAGGATCGACGTCAGTGTCTTTCGACATGGGTGCGCAATCCGGATCGTCCGCCTGGTTTATGCAGACCCAGTACGGCGCAATGTTCTGGCAGGCCACAGCCTACCTGCGACAGATGCGCTTTGTGCCGGGTCGGTCCCCTCGCCCGAGGATATGGCCCTGATGGCAAAGTCTGTTCTTAAAGGCTCAGCACGTGTCCAGGCGCAGTTGAACGGGATTGGTCGGGAATTGCAGGGCGGCTGGATGAAGCGGCTACTCAGTCGGGTTCTTCGTCGTACTCAGGCTCTTCCGCATCTCAATGCAGGCTTTCTGGAAGGGGCTGCTTATCCTGACGGAATGCCCGTGGCGGCCGTGGCATACTTCAATGAGTTTGGCACTGACCGCACCCCGGCTCGCCCCTTTATGCGGCAGGCCATTGCTAAAAATCAGGACCAGTGGCCGAAGCTTCTAGCGGCTTCATTGAAGGCAACTCAGGGCGATCTTGAGGAGGCGCTGGATATGACCGCCGAGCGGATCGTTGCTCAGATCCAGCAAGAGATCAGAACGCTCCAGTCGCCTCCCCTCAAGCCTTCTACGATTGCCGCCAAGGGCTTCGACAAGCCCCTGATCGACACTGGGCACATGCTGAACTCTGTCGCATCTGAGGTGGTCAGTGATTAACGTCTTTGCCATCGCGAACGCCGCCACGAGCGTCGTTAATCCGCCAATCTCTGCCGTTCTAAAGGTCTCAGATGGCGAGACGGACAACGACGATTTCAGCGTTACGCCTAGTACCATCGAAGTCGCTGTCACGATCAAAGTGCAGGCCCTCAGCGCCTCCGATCTGCGGCAGCTCCAAAACATTAACCAGTCATCCGACATGCGCGCCGTGTACATCAAGGGCGGTATTAAAGGCCTGAACCGCCCGTTGAAGACTGGGGGCGATCTCCTGAATTTCTACGGGTCGGACTGGCTCGTCACGCAGGTTCTGGAAGAATGGGGAGACGGCCAATGGTCCAAACTTGCGGTGACCCGACAAATCTAGCGTCCTCGGCCATCACCTACGAGCCGACTGACAGCGCCCTTTACAAAGCACTTGGGAATTACCTCAAAACCGTTCTGCCAGACCCGTTTCGCATACGTCAGGGGCAGCAGAACCGGACAGCCTCACCGACTGGCCCGTATTGCGTGATGCAGCTCATCACCATACGCCTCTTGGCAACGAATGGTTGGACTTACACAGACACGGCCCGCGTGGTTACGGAAATGCGTGAAGTGACTGTGCAGGTGAGCGCATTCGGCTCCGGGGCTGGCGATGCGCTCAAGCAGGTCTGTGGCCTCTGGCGCGATTTCTACACGACAGACTGGTTGCGGGCGAACGCGCCGATCTTGTCCCCCCTCACCGCCGCAGAGCCTAGACAGCTCGCGTTCGTCAACGGCGAGCGTCAGTACGAAGATGCCTGGTCGGTCGATCTGAAAATGCAGGTCAACTACCAGCGCACCATACCGCAGCAATTCGCCTCCGAGCTTCATGTGAAGACTTACGAGGCTGATCTTCCAACAACGCAGGAGTAACCGGCAGTGGCTGGCATCCCTATTTCCCAAGTGGTGAGCGTCACCCCCAGCGCACTGACTGCGGCTGGTGGCGTGGCATTCATCAACGGGCTGATCATCACCGAGAATACCACGGCCGTCCCTGCTGGTACCGTCGTAGAGTACACCTCCGCCGCCGCTGTCTCGACTGCGTTCGGTGCGACATCCACCGAAGCCCAGATGGCTGTTGTGTATTTCAGAGGTTACACTGGCGCTTCTCAGAGCCCGAGCAAGCTCTACTTTGCCGGCTATACTGCTGATACCGCCTTCGCTGCGTATCTCACGGCCCTCATCGGCACGACGCAGGACTTCGCAGGCTTCACAACGGCCTTCGAGCCAGCGTTGGCAGACAAACAAGCCATTGCAACGTGGGTAGGTACGCAGGAAGACCGGTTCTGGTACGTTGCCTGGGATACGGACGCTCAAGCCACAACGCAGGGATCTACCGAGGCTTTCGGCGTCTGGCTGGCTGGGCAGACGATTGACGGCACGACAGCGGTTTACAAAGACCCGCTTGTGGCGGCGGGTTGCCTCGGGTGGATGGCCTCCTTGGAATATGACGCCACGAATGGACGCTGGAACCTTTTCGGCTGCCAGTTCTCTGGGCCATCTGCGACCGTTACTGACGGGACGACCGCAAGTGTCCTGACAGCCAACGGCTATTCCTTTTACGGACAGCACGCCAACGGCCTTGGACGCTTTACCTTCCTGCGCGGCGGCGCTGTCTCCGGCCAGTTCAAGTGGGCAGACAGCTACATCAATCAGATCTGGCTGAATGCATCGTTCCAGTCCGATCTTGTGACGTTGCTTCTGAGCGCTGGCGATATCCCCTACAACACGCAGGGTGATGCGCTGGTCTCGGCCTCAGTGCAGGACACGATCAACCAGGCGCTTGCCTTTGGTGTGATCCGTGCGGGCGTCACCCTGACAAAGGCGCAGGCTCAGGAGATCAATAACAGCGCGGGTATAGCCATCTCTGACACCCTGCAAACACGCGGTTGGTATTTCCAGCCGAATGTTTCCACCGCTCCCACCACAACCCGCGTCGCTCGTGAGTCTCCCGCCTGTAAGTTCTGGTACACCGACGGCCAGAGCGTCCAGAGCATCAATCTTGCTTCCATCGAGGTGCAGTAATGTCCGGTATTATCACTTCGGCGGACGCCATTTACACGCTGACTGTCTCTTCCCTGTGGAGCGCTCCGATCACCCTTGAAAATTGGGGATCGGACCGCGGCTGGGAACAGGAAGCGCTTGAAATGGCCGAGTTCCGCATGTCCATCGATGGCAAGCTGAACAAGGGCTATGTGCCGCGCGCGGTTGTGCAGTCCCTCACCCTCTCCGCTGGCTCTGCCTCGATCCCCTATTTTGAGGCGATCATCACGGGGCAGCAGCAGAGCATGAGCATCTACACGCTCGGCGCTGAACTCACGCTGAAGTCTACCGGCCGGAAGTACACATTCACGAATGGCGGCCTGAGCAGCGGCACCGTTGCTCCGAATGGTGGCGGCACACTTGAGGACCGCACTTTCTCGCTGACATGGGAGCGGGTCTTCCCGGCAGGTATCTGATGAAGAGCATCGAATGGATCCCAACCTCCAGTGAGGATGAGGGCAAGAAGTTCGTTATCACGCGGATGTCTGCTTTCGCTGCTGACAAGTGGGCGCGTCATACCGTGAAGGCTCTCATCAAGTCTGGGGCAAAAATTCCGGATACCGCTATGGAGGCCGGCATCTTGGGGCTTTCAGGCGTTGCCATGCAGATGTTTGGCTTCATGGATGACGATGATTGCGATAAGGCGTTCCAGGCGATGCTGGATTGCGTGAAGATCAGCCGTCTTGCCCCTGATGGGAGGACGTATTTGCCTCCCGTACAGTTGTTTGAGAATGACATCTCAGACCCGCAGACCCTGGTGGATCTTCGCAGCGAGGCGTTCAAGCTGCACGTGGGTTTCTTCAAGGCCGCCGCGTCCCAGATTTCCCCTCTCGCGGCGGCCCTGATCCCACCAGCAAGCCCCGAAAACTCGCCCGCTTCGTAAATGTCTCAAGCGTTATGGGAACCGTCATGGGATCCGGGCAAGCCACCCTGCACGAACTCCAGACGGTCTATGACAGCGAGGACATGCTGCTGATGTGGGAAGCGGCAATGGTTTGGCGGTTTAATGGATAGGAGGGCACCAAAGTGAAACTCAAGATCATGCATGTAGTGGGACGCATTCTTGGCGTCCCTTTTAAGATCGGTGGCATCCCTTACGGAGCGAGTAACTTGCCTGAAGCCGACGATGAAGTCGGAAGGGGAAAAGCGTGAGCCTACCGGAGAGGAGGATTAGCTTTGAACCATTCATTCGTTCCTTCTTTTTCGTTTTCCCACCAGCTTTCGTCAACTAGCTCCGAAATGAAAAAATTTGTAGACGGGTCAACGAAAGTCATAAGCAGTTCAGTTAATTTTCTCGCAGACAGCGAGCTGCTCAGAAACCAAAGAGATTCTTGCACGCGCTGCGCTTCGTGGGCCTCAAAGTAATCCCAGAGTGGCTGATAATCTTGTGAGCCTTCAGTGTTTTTCAAATCGTAAGAGACAATGTACGAAGTCATATGCTTTCTCCAATATTACAGAGCGAGAACAGCAGCCGCTCCGGAGTCCGGTCAAACTGGCGGTTTAGTGGGTGGGTGGAGTGTCTTGAGCCACGTATATGCCGATTAGGCCGCTCTCTACTCCGTTCTTCATTGCAGCCAATTCACCATATTCCCGGCTCCAGAGCGTGTAGCCATGTCCACTAGACGATTTAATGGTGAAGTAAAATTTTGGCTTCAGCGCGAAGTACAGGGCAGTACCTGCAATTACTACCGCAACAAGTATTCCAAGTAGAATATTGTCAGTTGTATGGAATTGACCGTTATCATACGCGGAAAGAGCTGTGCCTATTGCTCCAAGTGCAGACGCAACGAAAATGATCCAATATATCGTGGTAGGTTGCTGCGTTACATTCATGAAGGCTATTTGGCGAAGCGGGAGGACCATTTCGCCAATTTTCACTGTCGTCTCACTGACTGACAAGTTGGCCGATTTGTAAAAGAGTTTCTGCTTCATAACGACTCCTAGTAATGTTCTGAAACATGCCGGAGTTTGAAGCAGATGGGGAGTCAGATTTCGGGCGGATTGGTTCCAGAAAGCCTTCTTGCCAATAACCAGAACGCGTGCCGCGCTTCGCTATCCATTGAGCGCCACATCCCTACAAGCTCTTGCTCTTGGCTACTTATGTCGTCGCTAGCTGCCAAAAGAAGTGGGATCGACGAATATGGCTTAAATGAAACGTCCAGTCGCTGAACGATTTCGGCGTTCATCGAGTGCGAGCGCTCTCCCGCAGCTTCCATGACGCGAGCATGCAGCTCCCTAGGGATGCGCAGATTCACGCGCTGATATTTTTCTTCCGAATCCATGAATTTCTCTTACACAGAAACTGTGCGAAAGTCATTGACACAACTTCACTGGCATGACAGTGTTCCTCTGTCGCAAGCAAAGGAGGCACCAATCAGCACCCCATTCCAAGACTGTCATCGTATGACGCTTCGGCTCCGGCCTGACGTGTACAACGCAGTTCGTCGTTCAGCCTTCGAGAATTTCCGAAGCATGACGGCAGAGATCAATGAGCTTTTAGTAGAAGCAATAAAAAAGGCGTCGGACCAGCCTGGCAGCAATCCCGACGCCTCAACCACCCCCCTCTGAAAAGGAAATGGCTATGAGCCACGATAGCACACAGGCAGTCACAATTTCCAGCGCTCTCTCAAATGGCGCTCCTACTATGTCTTCTCGTGAGATCGCTGACATCTGCGGGGCACGCCACAACGATGTTGTAGCTACGATTGAGCGCCTCTTCGAAAACGGGGTTTTACGGGAAAGTCGTAAAACTACCCGGACCTATCGGCCCGAGAAAGGTGGACGCCCAACAGAGGTCTATGACCTAACCAAGCGCGATACGCTGGTTGTTGTTTCTGGATATAATGATGAGGTTCGCGCCAAGATCATCGACCGCTGGATGGAACTTGAAACTTCAGTAGCCCCTGCCCCTACTAAACGCCCCCGCAAACCAGCCTTCGATGTGGCCTACCGTCGCTTTCTCTCTGTGGCGTCTACCCTTCCCAATGTTGACGAAAACCAGCGTTGCCTAATGGCAGCTCGTGGAACGCACGAACTGACGGGTATCAATCCGCTGGAACTGCTGGGCGCAACGTCCATCGCGGCACCCAAGGCGGAGAACTATCTGACGCCGACGCAGATCGGTGAAGAGATTGGCATGAGTGCCAGGGCAGTGAACGTGACACTGATCCAGCAGGGCTATCAGGTAAAGGTGACAAGTTCGGCGGTTGGGAGTGATTACGAGCCGACTGAGAAAGGCAAGGACGTCAGTCGCTTCTTTGATACGACCCGCCGTCACGGCAAAGGCTCTCAGCAGCAGCTCAAGTGGTCGCCTCGCATGGTGGCGATCCTACGCCCTTTCGCCAAGAAGCCGGAGGAAGTGTCATGAGCGCGCTGGCTTTGGCAGGAACTGCGGGTTTTCGGAATCGCTTCAAGCGCATTGATCACATGGGCCTCTACCCCGAGCTGAGGCGTGGGGACTATGTGATCTGGCAGGAAGTCCAAGGGTTCGTTCAGGAGGGTCTGTACGTTGTGGCAAATGGCCCGTTCGAGAACGTTTATCAGGTTCAGAACTGCGGCGGGAAGCTGACATTGCTCTGGCCTGATCGGGACATTGACCCAAAGACGCGAGAGCGGAAGCCAGGGATCGAACCCTTGGAATACTCTCTGGAAGATTTTGCGAAGTTCTGTCTTGGGTTTGTTGTTGCTACCGTAAAGGTGGAACATGAAGCCGCATTCTTGGGAGGCGAGACCTTAAAGGGCCGAACTTCCCGAGCACCTAAACGCAGTCTTGTAGCTGCCTAATACAGAAGCCGCCCCTCACCGGGCGGCTTTTTTATTGCCTGAAAGCCCGATATGCCCACTCTGCTAGACAGCCTCGTCATTCAGCTCAACCTTGACGGCAAGAACGTCGCAAAGGGCGCGCAACAGGCCGGGAAAAGCCTCAAGACGCTTGAGGGGCAAGCTGACCACACGGCGGGAACGCTATCTGAGGCTGGCAAGACTGCAGCTGATGGGTTCTCGCGGGCACGCACTGAGGCGTTGGCGTTGCTTGCTGTCTTTACGGGCGGCCGATCCCTCAAGGCATTTACATCCGAGATCACGCGGACCAACGCGGAATTGGGCTACACGGCGCAGCGCCTGAATATGGATCCGGGTAATCTGTACCGGATGCAGAAGGGCATCGAGGCCATGGGCGGAACAGCCGGTGAAGCTGCCGCGTCCATGCAGTCTATGCAACAGGCGCTGACGGACCCCGAAAGCGCCGCCCGGCTCATGAACACCATGGGTAATCTGGGCCTAAGATCTTCCGATTACATGAGCGCTGACGGCCAGAATATCACGGAAGATATTCTAAAGAAGCTTAACCGCTCGACGCAGGGGATGAACCAGATTGCCAAGAATAGTCTTCTTCAGTCACTTGGGTTTGGTCCCGGTGAGATTAACGAAATTAATCTGACCACACGTGCTTTCGACAAGCTTCAGGCACAACTGAAGGATACAGCCCCTACTCCCCAGCAAATCCGTGACAGCCAGCAGCTTTTGTCTGACTGGACGGCGATGACTGCTGAAACTGAAAAGCTGGGCCGCTCGATCCTTGGCGACTTGATGCCGGGGATTGATAAGGCGGTTACAGCTTTTACAGCATGGGAAAAAGCCAATGAGCCGCTTGCGAAGGAGATTGGAGAGACTGCTCTCGCCGTTGGGGGGCTGATTACAGCCTTAGGCGGCCTCGCAACCGCCAAGGGGTTATTGACGCTCCTGCGCCTTCCAAAAATGCTCTCTGTGGCGGGAGGTGCCGTTGAGGCAGGTACTGGATTGGGCCTTTTAGGCACCGCGGGCGTAATGGCTGGCGGCTTAATCGCGGGAAAAGCCACGGAGACGGGCGGCCCTGTTGAGCAGTGGGCAAAGCGCAAACTCGGAGACAGTAATGCTGTTCGCTGGTTTTTTGGCGATCATGAGCGAGGAAGCGCAAAGCAGGCGATGACTATGCTTCAAGGCATGGGCTTTAGCCGGAATGCGGCACTCGGTGTGGTCGGCAATATTGCTCAGGAAAGTCGGTTTGATCCCAATGCTCGGGGCGATCACGGCACAGCATATGGCCTTGGCCAATGGCACAATGATCGCGTGGAGGAAATCCTAAAAGGCACCGGGATTGATGTGCGTGACGCCTCCTTCGAGGATCAGATCAAGGCGTATGCCTGGGAACTGAAGCATGGAACAGATGGGGGCGCACGTAAGGCGGGTCGCCTTCTGGATAATCCGAATATTAGTGCTTGGGACGCGATTCATGCTGTCCGCGCTTACGGCGAGCGCCCTGCCGACGTAAATGGGACGGAGGATTACAATCGTTATTTACTCGCCACTCAAGCCGCCTCTCCTCCTCAACAGACGGCCCAGAACAAAACAGAGATCCACGTAGGAGACATCCACGTCACGGCCCATGGCAATGCCAATGGCCAGCAGATCGCTCGGGACGTGCACACTGAGCTGAAGCGCATTCTTCCTCACACAGCAGCAACGGGACTGGCCTGATGGCTTTTGAGAACGTAACCATGCCGTCCATCTGGGATATCCCGGTTGCCGTAGGCGTCCCTGCCCTGCTCGGCCAGTCTATCGGCGCGGACGTGGATGCTTCGGCGTCTACTGCTTTGGCTGGTGTCGTTCAAAGTTGGACGATCAATCAGGCCGCGAAGAAATGGGGCATCTATCAAAATACAAGAGATCCCCTGACTGGCCAGACGGGGACAGAAAATGTTTTGTCTGCCGCTCACGTACACGGTGTTGAATATGAAAGTAGCTATGCGGTTTCGGATGCGCCGTTAGAAGACGGAGGCTTCACATCCTACAATAAGGTTAAGGCGCCGTATAACGCTCGCATTCTGTTAGTGTGCGATGGGTCTGAGGCTGGCGAAAGCCTGATCCTTTCACAGATCAAGACTTTAATAAGCCAAAACGGCGTCACGGCAGACCTTTCGGTCCGACAGGATTTCCTGAACACATTAGATCGTATCGTTGCGGACACGAACCTCTATCATGTTGTCACGCCTGAACGGACGTACATCAACGCCAATATTGTTGGATATCGCTGGCGGCGTACGAGCGAAAACGGCGTTACTATGCTGATGGCAGAGGTTGCTTTGCAGGAAGTCCGGAAAACTGCCTCATCCACCTTCACCAAGACAGCGAAGCCGCAGGGTGCGTGCGTTATTCAACTCGGAACAGTGCAGACGACTGATGCGAGCCAGGCCGTTACAGATAGCGTCTCGAAACTGCCAATGTTTGCTACAGGAGCCGCAGTGACATGACGTTTCAAATTGTTCCCCTGAATGAAACTGCGTCTCAAACGATCAAGGTGATTTTAAATCAGCAATCAGTTCGTTTGGATGTGTATCAGCGATCAACCGGGTTGTTCATGAATGTCTGGCTGAATGGAACCCAGATTGTGGCAGGAGCCATCTGCCAAAACCTCAACCCCGTCGTGCATGCTGATTATCTTGGTCTCGGAGGTGATTTTGTCTTCGTGGATACGCAAGGATCTGATGATCCGACTTACGATGGTCTGGGAAGCCGGTATGTTCTTGTCTGGGGTGCATTCTCATGACGGCTGATGCCATAGCCTATGCTCCGAAGCTCCAAACAAGCTTTACGAAGAAGCGTATCGACGTAACCTTTCATATCCCGACCGGGTCCATAGCGCCCGGGAGTGATGCGGATACCGTAAAGCTGACCGGACATCGTGTGCGTGCGACGGTCACGATGGCAGGGTATTATCCAGGTTCGCAGCTTTCTCTCCGTATCGAGGGCATGACGCTTGCAATGATGAACCGGCTTTCGGTGGTTCAAGCCATGGTTAACGCCCAAAACCATATCTGTATTCGCGGATCAACAGCGAGCGTCACCGTGCAAGCCGGAGATGATACGTTCGGATTGAGCTTGATCTTTCGAGGTACGATCGCTGAGGCGTTCGTGGATTTTTCGGGGGCACCGAACGTGGCTTTTCAAGTGCTGGCGTGGGACAATCAGGCCGCAAAACTCGACCCTACCGCACCAACTTCTTATGCTGGTACTGTGCCCGCTGCGACGATTTTCTCCGATTTGGCAAACCGCGCAGCGAAAGCATGGCCAGCCAATGATCCGACACGGCCATCAGGCGTCTTTAACAATCACAGCGTGACCGAAACCGTGACGAATTTCTACGGGTGCGGAACCGTTATGTCGCAGATTGATCACCTCGCCCGCACCATCGGCGCGGCTTATGCGTGGGACGTCGATGGCGCACTAAACGTCTGGTCCAAGGGCGACAGTACAGACCCAAGCCGCATTACGACAAAGATCAACAAAGGCACGGGGCTTATTGGATATCCAGCTTACAATCAGAATGGCGTAGCGTTCACCTGCCTGTTCAACCCTACCTTGCGATATAGGGTTCCGATCCGGCTGGAGAGCGAATACCTGCCTCAAGGGTGGGTAGACAATGAGATGGGACAGTCCATTCCCAAGCTTCCAGCAACAGGCGTTTGGTCGCCTTACACCATTACCCATGATATCGCATCCGAGACCCCGGGAGGCCCCTGGTTCTCATATGTTGCGGCCGTTACTGGCGTTGTTCCGCAGGCAAGCACAGCATGACAAATCCAAGCTTTTCCAATTTCTCAGCACAAGGCTCTGACACTGGCGCTTTGGAAACGCTTATTCGAAAAAGTTTGTCGGACTTGGGTACCAACACCCTCGTGCAGGTCAAAGCGGTCCACCCAGGCGACGGTATCGTTGGCAAAGTGGATGTACACCCGATGGTCCACCAGCAAACAAGCGATGGTGTTTCGGTGCCGCACGGGACAATTTACGGCGTTCCTTACCTGCGCATACAGGGCGGCGCATGCGCGATTATCGTTGATCCAGTAGTCGGCGATATCGGATACGCAATCATCTCAGGGCGCGATCAGTCTAACGCGGTCGAGAGCCGAGCGCCCTCTTCTCCAGGTTCCTTCCGGCAGCACTCCATGGCGGATTGTGTTTATGTGGGCGGATTTCTTGGCGCGGCGCCGACCCACTATGTGCAGGTTACAACTGACGGCATCCGCCTCGTGACGACTGGTAAAGTGACGATTGAGGCATCCGAAGTGGATATAAACTGCCCAGTGAATGTGAGTGGCCCGATTACTGCTACTGGCGACATAACCGGCAATGGCATTTCGTTGGACAATCATATGCACGGCGGCGTGCAGTCGGGCTCAGGCACCACGGGCAAGCCCCAATAACGCTTGTACTTGGACCCAGAACAAACTACTGTCCGTATAAATCCCCATATTCGCGCACTGCGCGGGATCTCTCATGAAATCGCTGCTTCTGGACAGAACCACATGGGATCTGTCTCTTGATGCTGACCGCAATCTGGCTGTCTGCACTGAGGGATATTCGATCCTTCAGGACGTGGCGTGTGCTGTTCGAACGTGGTCGGGAGAGTGCTGGTACGATACCAGCCTTGGCCTGACTTACGACAATGGGATCTTCAACGGCTCAACGCCAATGGCTCTTTTGAAATCCCAGGCAGAAGCCGCAGCCCTCGCCGTACCTGGCGTCTCTTCTGCTCAGTGCGTTCTGATAGGCCCCCGCCCCGATCGCTCACTTGGCGGCGCGATTGCGGTGACATTCACGTCCGGAGAAATTGCCAGTGTCCAGTTCTGACGCAACAACGTCGGTCCCGGCCGCATCGCTCACGGATGCGGGGTTTGTGGCCCCGGCTGAAACAGATATTCTCGCTGGCGTCCAGGCCGATATCACGGCAGCTCTTGGTGGAAACGTTAATCAGGCACTGACGACGCCGCAGGGCCAGCTCGCCATGAGTGAGGCGGCCATCATAGGCGATTGCCTCGATCAGATCCTTGGCGTCTTCAATGGGGTTGATCCGCGAACGGCTTCAGGGCGGATGCAGGACGCAATCGGGTATATCGCTTTCCTGACGCGCAATGCGGGCGAGACGCGAGCCGCTTTTGAATATCGCCGCCAGAACAGCGTGGCGCAAAATAGCATTGGAGCCAATGCCTCAATTCTTGGCGCCATCCTCAGCATCGACGGTGTAACGGATGCCTACGTCACGGATAATCCGAACGGGACTTCGCTGCTTACTGGCGGCGTGACGTTGGACCCGCACAGCCTTTACGTTTGCTATACCGGGAGTAATGTCGATCCCGCTGCCGTGGCTCTCGCAGTCATACAGCGAAAATCGCCCGGGTGCGGATATACTGGGTCCAATAGCATTACCATTCAGGACCCGGCCGCCGTCTATAATGGCAACGGCCCAAAGTACATGGTGAAGTACGACCTCGCCATTGATACGCCGATCTACTTCAACGTGCAGATCGTCAATTCAAACGCCGTTCCTTCTACGGCTTTGGGGCAAATTCAAGATGCGATCATCACCGCCTTCTCTGACGGAACGGCAACGCAGCCCCGGCAGGGCTCAACCATTCTTGCCGCGCGGTATTACTGCGCAGTCGGAAACGTTGCGAATTGGGTTCAGCTTGAAGGCATCATGATTGGCACGACGTCTGCGGCTGGCGAGCAGCGGATTGACCTGAATATTAATCAAGCGCCTTCGATCTCCGCTGCGAATATCACTCTGACACTGGTGTGACATGCTCAACGTATCAGAGACGATCCTTGCGCAGTTCGCAAACAGCCCTTCTCTCAGGACGATCATTGAAGGCTTTAACCAAGCCATAGACCCGAGGGAACTGACAGACGCATGGTATGACAGCGTCTGGAATCCGCAGACTGCCGTGGGCTGGGGATTGGATGCCTGGGGCCGGATCGTCGGCGTCAGCCGCGTTCTTCAAGTTGCAAATATCGGGTTTTTTGGCTTCTCCGAGGGTGCGCCTGACTCTCTCACGTTTGGTGAGGGCGTTTTTTATAACGGGTCTGGTGCCAGTTCCAATTTCAGCCTGACAGACGATGCCTTTCGGAGGCTGATCTTCGCCAAGGCGGCTGCCAACATCTGGAACGGATCTATCACAGGTCTGAATGCCATCCTGATGATGCTCTTTGGAGACAAAGGCCAATGCTACGTCTCAGACAATCAGGACATGACGTTGACCTATGTGTTCGAGTTTTCGCCAACAGGAGTGGACCGATCAATTATCGGTTCAGGAGTGCTGCCTCGCCCCTGTGGAGTGAGTGTGAATTACATTTTCATTCCCGCAATTGATTATGACACCGACTTCGGGCCCGATATCCAATGAAGCAATCTGACTTTCCGTCGAAGATCATCATTCCCTTTGCCGGGAATGCTTCCAGCTCTTTTGTTCGGGACATCCCGCAGACGACGACAGACCAAGCAGCGGCATCCTTTGACCAAGGCTTCCCGGCCAACACTTTTACGAACACGGCTGCGGGGGGAACGCCTCCCGACGGGAAAGACTTCAACGGTATCCTTCGCATCATAACAGGTCTTCTTCGGCAGTATTGTCTCGGATATGTGCCGGTATTTGATGCGACCTATCAGACGGAAATCGGCGGTTACCCAAGCGGATCTCTCATCCAGGACGCCACGACAGCCGGTGTTTATTGGCAATCAACAGCAGATGCGAACACTACTACGCCGGGAGCAACTGGCGCGTCGTGGGTCCGGTTCGGCCTTTACAAGGCGACCCCGAGCACCCTGATCCAGACGTCCAACACAGGGAATATGCTCGTCCCCGCTGGCGTCTATTTGATGCGTTTCCGTTTGCGTGCAGGCGGTGGC
>NZ_JBDOBO010000040.1:0-23627 GCF_047723935.1 Gluconobacter sp. | reverse complement strand
GTAGTGGTCTTTACAATCATCGTGCAGGGACTGACGATGGAGAAGGTGGTCAATCGGCTTTATCCGAAAGCCACCAATTGAGTTTATGCCTGCTGAGAGATTTTGGCAGACGGAGAATGGATCGGCAGGAGTGCAGTAAAATGGTGATTTTGAAGCATATGATGGGTCTGTTGATGGTGGCTGGCACCATTATGGGAGCATCTGGCAGTGCATCTGCGGCCAGTGGGTTTCCTGGGCAGGCGGGATGCTGGACAGCTCTTCCGGGTGAAGATGAACGACCGGAAGTAACATGCCGCAGTTTCACAGAAGATCTGCTGAAAAGCCTGGAAAAAGCGACACCAGCGCAGGTGACGTCCATTCTGGGCGTCCCGGGCAAGGACCATAAGCCCACCTATTTCGAGAGCGCGAACAGAACGCCCGGAGCCTATAATGGCTATGTGGAACTGACTTATACCTCAGGCCATGTCTCGGATCTCTCTGCCGTGCTGACGCAGGTTCAGCCAAACGGTATGGCGAGTGAGGAAAAGGATTATCAGTGGGGCGTCAATAAAGCTGGATGCTCCGATTTTCCGGGAAGCAAGAAAGCCTGCGACACATCCAATTAAAAACGCCGCTCTGGATCAGTCTCGCAGATCCAGAGCCACCAGTCTTTCACGGCAGGTGATGAACAGACGTCGGTTCTCTGGGCCTCCGAATGCACAGTTTGTAGGTGGCCAGGGAAGAGGGACGAAACCTAGGGTACATCCTGACGCGTCGATGACGTAAATTCCGTCGTCTGCTGCGGTCCAGACCCATCCGCGATGGTCTACGGCCAGACCATCGGGGACACCATTTTCTGTGCTGTAGAAGGGGCGTTTTCCCGTCAGTTTTCCATGGCGACCGACATCGAATGCATGGATGTGGCAGCCTTGCCCGCCGATTTTTCTGGATGTGTCCGTTACGTATAACGTTTTCCTGTCTGGCGAAAATGCCAGAGCGTCGGGCTGATCCAGATCAGCCATGCGCGCCAGATCGCCAGTTTTTCGGTCGTATCTGTATACGCTGCGGTGGGGAAGTTCTGGTGCCGCGATATACCCTTCTCTTGCGGAGTGGATGCCGAATACGGGGTCGGTAAACCAGAGTGTATGATTGGGGCCGGTGATAATGGCGTTCGGGGCGTTGAGGCGGCCGCCCTCATAGTGCGTGATGAGGGGGAGTGCTTCCTGAGCGCCCTGTGAAAAACTGATACAGCGTCGTCCCTGTTCGCAATGTACCAGCGTGCCTTCCGGGAGGAGGGCATTACCGTTGATAAACCACGTGGGATCAAGAACGGTGTGAACATGCCCATCGGGGTGCCATGCCATGACCCTGCGCGATACGACATCCGACCAGACAAGTCTGTTTCGATTTTCGTCCCAGATGGGACTATCGCCAAGTGTTGTGCCCTCGTGGAGCAGCAGAAGCGGAATGTCGAAGTCCAGAACGGCCGCAAGTGCCGGGTCATTAATCCGGATGCCCGGCAGAGGGTCTGAGATTTCTGGAGCCCCCGGTAAACGCAGGAATGTGCCGATCAGGACATTCTTCACGTGTTACGTCTTTTCTGGCTACACATTCCGACTTTCTCGACCACATCAGTGGCACTAATCTGTAGAGATGATTGGCTGTCCCGGAATAAAACTTCCGGTGAATTAAGGTGTCTTACAAAAACGCCGTGATGTTCACAGGGTTCATGCCGGATACATTTTGCATCCTTCCGGGGTCGCCTGCCGCAGGAAGGCGCCAAGCTCCCGGAATGTGCTGGCACGTGGATCTGAGGCACGCCACACGAGGCCGATTGTCCGACTTGCTTCGGGTTCGGAAAGGGGGCGGACGGTGATGAGGTTCTCAAAATCCATCCGGTTGCGCAGAGCAAGCCGGGGAATGAGCGAAAAGCCTTCGCCTGCACCAATCATGTGCCAGAGCATCTCCAGGCTTGTGGCCAGTCTGGTCTCGCGCTGTCTGGGAATGGTTGGGCAGATGGAGAGCGCCTGATCGCGAAGACAGTGGCCGTCTTCCAGTAACAGAAGATCAGGTCGCCCCAGTTGTTTCAGGGAGATCCTGTTCTTGCCAGCCAGTTCGTGCGTGACTGGAAAAACCCCCAGAAAAGCCTCTTCGAAAAGAGGAAGGGCTTCCAGTGCCTCCGACGGAGCAGGCAGCGCCATCAGAGCCAGATCGAGTTCGTTGTTTCGCAGAGACTGGACCAGCGTATCCGTCGTTCCTTCTGTCAGGCGCAGATTCAGGTTCGGATAGGACTGCCGCAGATGAGGAAGAGTGCCGGGAATATAATACGGGCCAAGCGTCGGGATGACGCCCAGGCGCAGAATGCCATCCAGCGGACTGGTGCGCGCCCGTGCCACTTCCAGAAGATTCCGGGCTGCCGTTAAAACTTCACGGCCAAGCGCAATCAGGCGTTCCCCATCAGGTGTGGGGGCGACATGCCTGCGCGAACGCTCGAACAGTGTGACGTCCAGAAGCTGCTCCAGCTTGCGGACCTGCTCTGAAAGGCCCGCCTGGCTCACACCACAGCGTTCTGCCGCGCGGGAGAAATTGCGCAGGTCATCCACTGCCACGACATATTCGATGTCTCGCAGGGACAGGCCGGAAAGGGGAACGTAACTCATGAATTATAGATAATACCGAACACCAAAATATGGAAGTGCGGTTTTTCCTATATTTGCATGAAAGCGTCATCTGCCTTGGCAAGACACATCTGCTGACGAAGCGTATAAGGTTTCAAAGAATTTCCACAGTAAGGATGAAGACTCCATGACACAGCGCGCTGCTCTCGTGACCGGTGGTTCCCGTGGTATCGGGGCCGCAATTGCCCTTCGTCTCGCCACAGACGGATATGACGTTGCGATCTCTTATGCCAGCAACGAAAAGGCTGCTGCGGATATTGTCAGGAAGATTGAAGCCAAGGGCCGCAAGGCTGTTGCCATCAGGGCCAATGGCGGAACAGCGGAAGGTAACCGCGCTGTTGTCACGAAGGCCGTGGAAACATTCGGTCGGCTGGATGCGCTCGTCTGTAACGCCGGGATTTATCCTTATGGGCCGATCGATCAGATGACTGTTGAGCAGATCGATCAGGTGCTGAACCTGAATGTTCGTGCCGTTATGATCGAGACGATGGAAGCTGTGAAACATCTGGGGCAGGGTGGCCGCCTGATTTATATCGGCTCTGCTTTTGGTGCCCGCGCACCTTTCCCGGGTATTTCCCTTTACTCTGCCACCAAGGCAGCTCTGGAAGGCTTTGCCCGTGGCGTAGCGCGTGATGTGGGACCGAAGGGGATTACCGTCAATGTGGTTGAGCCAGGCCCAATTGACACCGATCTGAACCCCGCTGATGGCGAAGGTGCGGCCCTGATCAGCAGTTTCACCGCGACGAATTCCTACGGCAAGGTTGCTGATATTGCGGATTTCGTAGGCTTCCTTGCAAGCCCTGCTGCCTCTTACATTACGGGCGCGTCCCTCCCGGTAGATGGCGGTCTGACGGCCTGATCTAAATTAACGTGCGGTTTATCCTGTTTTCTCTCCTTGTTATCGGAGCGGATGCGCAACATTCTCCCTGCGAAAGTCGTGGGCAGGGGGATGCCGCGTAAACGCTAAAGGAAAACAGGATGACGTTCGGGCGCAGGTTTTTTCTGGCAAATACAATGCTGTTTTCAGCCAGTATCGCTTTGACCGGGCGTGCATCGGCTACGGCAGCTTCAGATGGAGCGGGCGATGACCTGACCCGCTTCATCTATGCAATGCCAAAAGCCGAAATGCATGTGCATATTGAAGGCACGCTTGAGCCGGAAATGAAGTTCCGTCTGGCCCAACGCAATGGTGTCTCCCTGCCGTACAGCACGGTTGAAGACATGCGGGCCAGTTATAACTTCCACGACCTTCAGAGCTTTCTGAAGATTTTCTATGAGGGCAAAACCGTTCTGCTCAAGGAGCAGGATTTCTATGACCTCACATATGCCTATCTGACCAAAGCAGCCTCCCAGAATGTGCTGTATGCGGAGATCTTCTTCGATCCGCAGATGCATACGGACCGTGGCATTCCGTTCGCTACGGTCATGAATGGCCTTACGCGGGCGCAGGCTGATGGTCGCCGCAATCTACAGATCGACTCCCAGCTTGTTCTTTGCTTCGAGCGGGAACTGACGACTGAGTCTGCTATGAAGACACTGGAGTCAGCGCTTTCCTACCGGCAGCATATTGTCGGGATTGGACTGGACTCTGACGAGAAGAATAATCCCCCTGACAAATTCCGTGAGGTGTTTGCCCGCGCCCGTAAAGCCGGTTTTCACCTGACAATGCATTGTGACCTGAACCAGCTCGATACGCATGAACACATCCGGCAAGTGCTGGAAGATATTCAGGCAGACCGCATTGATCATGGTGGCAATATTCTGGAGCGTCCGGATCTGGTGGTCGTGGCCAAACGCAGAGGCACAGCGTTTACCGTTTGCCCGGTCGCCTGTGGCTGGCTGCGGGAGAATGGTGAAAACATCAACATCATTCGCGGCATGCTGGATCAGGGTCTGAAAGTTACGGTCGCCTCAGATGACCCTGCCTACATGAAGAGCAATTATGTGGCGGAGAGCCTTGTCGTAGCGCAGGGCGATGGGGCGTTGAGCAAAGACGATCTTCTCAAGCTGGCACGAAACAGTTTTGAGGCTGCCTGGATCAGCCCGGCGCAGCGCAAAATCTATCTGGGCAAGCTGGAAGCCTTTCGTCGTCAATGGGCTTGAAGGACTGGTCAGCGGGGCTGATATGAAATAGGTAGTGGTGATGAGGGTTTGATCTATGTTCGGTTTGACCGATCAATCATATTGACAGGAACTGTTTCCTGACCTTCTCATTTTGTGGGACATAGGTTCCGCAACCTAACACGAGCGACAAAGCAGGAGACCTTCTGATGGTTCGCATTAACTCCACACTGGCCCCGTTCTCGACCGATGCATTCCGCAACGGCGAATTCCTGACGGTCACGGACGCAGACGTCCGTGGTAAGTGGTCCGTCTTCTTCTTCTATCCGGCAGACTTCACGTTCGTCTGCCCGACGGAACTTGAAGATCTGGCTGACAATCAGGCCGCTTTCGACAAGCTGGGCGTTGAAATCTATTCCGTTTCCACGGACAAGCATTTCACGCACAAGGCCTGGCACGACACGTCCCCGGCTATTGGCAAGATCAAGTACACCATGCTGGGCGACCCGACGGGTGTGATCTCCCGCAACTTCGGTGTTCTGATCGAAGAAGCTGGCCTGGCTGATCGCGGCACGTTCCTGCTCGATCCGGAAGGCAAGGTTCAGTACATCGAAATCACGGCTGGTGGCGTTGGCCGCTCCGCGACGGAACTGCTGGAGAAGATCCAGGCCGCTCAGTATGTCGCCACGCATCCGGGTGAAGTCTGCCCGGCCAAGTGGAAGGAAGGCGGCGAAACGCTGAAGCCTTCTCTCGACCTCGTCGGCAAGATCTGATTTTGCCGGGTGAGGCGGGATCGCCTCACCATTCCCTGCCCTTTCATCGGGGCAGGGCTCTTCAAGATTTCACCAATTTTAAATTGCTGGAGAAAACGATGCTTCAGGACGACCTGAAAACCCAGATGCGCGCCTATATGGAATATCTGCGCAGTGACGTCGTGCTGGAAGCTACCCTTGGCACCGACGAGCGCTCCGCCGAAGTGCGTGGATTGCTGGAAGACCTTGCCAGCCTGTCCAACAAGGTGACGTTCTCCGACGCCGGAACTGCTTCCCGCCGCCCATCTTTCCTGATTCGCCGGGCCGGTTCGGTTGAAGCCGTGACATTCGCCGGCCTCCCGATGGGGCATGAGTTTACCTCGCTGGTCCTGGCGCTGCTTCAGGTGAGCGGTCATCCGCCCAAGATCGACGCTGATCTTGTTGAGCAGATCAAAGCGCTGGACGGGGATTTCCATTTCGAGACTTATTTCTCCCAGTCCTGCCAGAATTGCCCGGATGTGGTGCAGGCGCTGAACGCCATGAGCGTCCTGAATCCAAAAATCCACCACGTCGCGATTGATGGGGCGGATTTTCAGGAAGAAGTCGAACGCCTTGGCATTCGGTCTGTGCCGCAGGTCTATCTGAATGGGCAGCCATTTGCCTCTGGTCGCATGGAAGTTGCGGATATTCTGGCAAAGCTGGATGCGTCTTCTGTTGAGCGTGCGGCTGCCAAGCTAAACGACGTTGCGCCATTTGATGTTTTGGTACTGGGCGCGGGCCCGGCGGGTGCATCCGCAGCAATTTATGCTGCACGTAAGGGCCTGCGGACGGGCCTCGTTGCGGACCGTTTCGGTGGTCAGGTGATGGATACGGCCGGCATTGAGAACTTCATTTCCGTCAAGGAAACAGAAGGCCCTCAGCTATCTGCTGCGCTTGAAGCCCATGTGCGCCAGTATGATGTGCAGATCATCGCGTCTCAGAAAGCTGCCAAACTTGTTCCGGCGGCTCAGATTGGTGGCTTGCATGAGATCGCTCTGGAAAGTGGGGCGAGCCTGCATTCCAAGACAGTTATTCTGGCAACCGGTGCACGGTGGCGCCAGCTTGGTGTTCCGGGTGAAGAAGAATATCGCACCAAGGGCGTGGCCTACTGCCCACATTGCGATGGCCCGTTCTACAAGGGGCGCCCTGTTGTTGTGACGGGCGGTGGCAATAGCGGTGTAGAAGCTGCAATTGATCTGGCGAATATCGTCTCACACGTTACGCTTTTGCAGCGCGGTGCGCATCTGAAGGCGGATAAGGTGTTGCAGGATAAGTTGCTGAGCCTGCCCAATGTCACGGTTCTGATGAGTGCGCTCACCACGAAGATCGAGGGTGACGGCAAGGAAGTCACGGGCCTGACTTACAGCGACGCTGATGGTGGATTGCACCACATCAAGACGGACGGCGTATTCGTTCAGATCGGTCTGCTGCCAAATACGGACTGGTTGAAGGGAACCCTGGATCTGAGCCCGTATGGTGAGATCGTGATCAACGATCATTGCGCAACATCGGTGCCGGGGATCTACGCTGCGGGTGACGCGACAACAGTGCCTTACAAGCAGATTGTCATTGCCATGGGTGAGGGCGCAAAGGCCTCCCTGTCTGCCTTTGACTACCTGATCCGCTTGCCTGTGCAGGCATAATTGGTGAGGCCTTGGGGAGAAGGAAAAGGATGTATATGGTTCAGGCCATGCATCCTTATCTGCTCCCCCTCCTTGCCTTCGCACTGACTGCCGCCGTTTTCACCATTACGCCGGGCCTGGATACCGCCATGACCCTCCGGACGGCCACGACGTCTGGCTGGAAAGCCGGGCTGGCAGCCGTTATGGGAATCTGTCTTGGGCTTGGCGTCTGGGGCCTGGGAGCGGCTTTTGGCCTGACCGCCCTTTTGGCGGCGTCAGAGACGGCATTCACAGCCGTCAAATGGGCAGGTGCGCTTTATCTGGGATGGATAGGCATCAAGCTGCTTCTACATCCCCGATCATCCTTGTCGAAAGAAGAGGCTGAAGCAGCCGTTGAGCAGCCGACGAACCGTCCAGAGGCAGGACTGGCCTTTCGGCGCGGTTTGCTGAGCAATCTGCTGAACCCCAAGGTTGGCGTCTTTTACATGACGTTTATGCCGCAGTTCATTCCGCCCCATGTCAACGTGCGCGAATTTTCGCTCCTGCTAACCGCTATCCAGGCGTTGCTGTCTTTTGCATGGCTTGGACTGCTGGTCGCCTTGACCATTCCTCTTGGACGTTTTCTGTCCAGCCCGACTGTCGTACGGCGTATGGACCGCCTGACCGGCAGCGTTTTCTTGTTGTTCAGCCTTAAGCTGGCACTTGCCCGTCGGGCTTGAGAGCAGACTCGATTTTTCAGCGCTTTTTGTGGCAGGCTCACAGCAGCAGGTCTTCTTGAATCTGGTATGCGGGGTCTGCTGATGAATGCTGTTCTGAAAGGAGCTCGATCATGAGTGCAAAATTTGAACTCTATACCGACACTGCTGGCGAATATCGTTTTCGCCTGAAAGCAGCTAACGGAGAGAATATTCTTGCCAGTGAAGGGTACAAGCAGAAAGCCAGTGCGGTGAATGGTATTGCTTCCGTTCAGAAGCATGCCCCTGACGACGCCCATTATGAGCGTAAGATTTCAGCGTCTGGAAAGCCGTTCTTCAATCTGAAGGCTTCAAACGGGCAGGTGATTGGCAGCAGTCAGGCGTACAGCAGTGAAAGTGCGCGGAATGCCGGGATTGAATCCGTTAAGAAAAATGCACCGTCAGCTGTGACCGTGGATGCTGCATAAGAAGATCTGTTAACCTGCCTCTGCATCATTTTGGTACTATTGATGCAGGGGTATGTAATAAAAAAATTCAGGCTATAAAGCTTATATTTTTAACAAAAGCCGTAAGTTGGCTCTGGCTATTAACGCCTAACCTGACAAAAATATCTTTGACCATCTGTCGGGCAGTTCCTTCGGTGATATTCATTTTCAAAGAAGAGTCCTTAATGGAATTCCCATTCGCGATCAGGCAGGCAATTTTTGATTGAGAGGCTGTAAGGAAAAGGTTGCTCAGGATAGCTTCCGTTTCAGAATTGACTCTATGAATGGAAAAAATAACCATTCTGGTTTGTTCCATTTTGGATGAAACGTTTATTACTTTTGCAAAAAAAATCTTATCTGTTTCGGTTTTTATTTTTATGGGATTGTGAATATCGCCGGATCCAGAGAGAAGGCGAGAAAATTTACTGTTTCCATCAGAGCTTTTCACTTGGATCGTGTTGTTTTTTATAAAAATTCCATCGGATTCCATCCGGATTAGGTTGTTGTTCGCATATACAATTTTATTTTCTGAATTAATCAGGGCAATTCCAAACGGCATTTCTTTGAAGGAATTCTCAAATATTTCATGAAAATTCTTGCTCTTGTTAAAGGAGATTCCGGTTCCAACTGCTTGAATAACGTGCGGAATTATTCGTGTCAGGTTTTGCTTGATGATTGCGCTTGATTGTATTGTTAACCCGTCTGGAGACTGTACTGACAGTAGGAACCTATTCCCATTTTCAGTTTTGAACATGGCATGATGTATTCTTCGAACACCAAATTCCTTCAAAAATTCCATGTAAAACGGTATTTTGTCGATTTGTTTGTCAGATAAGAAGCTGTCATCAACATACAGGAAGTCATTTTCTATTTTTTTTCTTGTATAGACGGACAGAGGTGATTTGTTTCGCCAGTGATTGTAATATAATTCTTCTGTTTTCGGATCCTGATTGGAGCCAAAGCGCCATTCAGACATATCTTCGTCTAATGGAATTAAAGATGCGCCGCCAAAACTGCTGTCTGTGCAGTATTTTGCGATATTTACTAAGGATTCATTCCATTCAGAGCGGTCTTCAATAGTTTTGTAGATATTTTTTGTAATAAAAAAATGATTTTCCAATTGATGGATTCATTCTTTTGAAGCCAGAAACATAACACAAAAATATTCAAAAAAAAGCAAACATCCACTACCATATGGGAGTGGTGGCCAAAATTCTCATGCTTCAAAAAAACAGGCGCGGTGAGTTGCAGATCTCATCTGGCTAGAGGCAGGAGAAAACAATGGTAGCGTCAGTAATTTTTACCCCAACAGGGGGTAGCCAGTCTGTCGTCAGTGCGCAGAATGGCGTAGTAACTATAGATAATTCTGGAAAAATATCTGGAGCGGCATTTTATACTGGACTTCCTGTTCCAGATGCAAGTCAAGCAACAACAGGAAGTGTTATTGTAGATAATAATTCTGTTGTAACTGCTTCAAATTGGACGATTGGAACCGCATCCGAAAGTGCAGTGGTCACAGTGAGTGGAGGGGGATCTCTATCTCTCGATAACTCAGTTTCGATCACCAGCGGATCCAAGATAATTATTGGTAATGGTGGTACTGTAGTTCTTGGTGGTTATGCAACCACAACAACAGGACTTATCCAGTTCGATGAAGGCGGCGGTGGAACGCTTGAAATTGCAGCAGGAACAACGCCAAGTATTATTAGTTATATTTCGAATATTAAAGAAAATGACACAATCATTCTCAGCGGCCTGACGGCAGACGGCTATACGTATGAGAATGGCGTTTATACACTGACCAATCAAGGCGTACCAATTTCCGGAACATCTTCATTCCAGCTCCCAGCAGCGAATGAAGGAACGACCTTTACGGTGTCGACGATCAACGGAAAAACTTATCTGAAAACACTGGTTGTCGTGTGCTTTTTGCGGGGGTCGATGGTCCGCACTGCACAGGGAGAGGTCGCTGTTGAAGATATCTGCATTGGCGATGAAGTTACCGTTTATGACTGGCAGGCTCAGGCCCAAGTAAATCGCCCAGTCGTGTGGGTTGGCACCAAAAAGGCATTTGTCTGCCCCGGACTGCCTGATGACAAAGCTGGTTATCCGGTCCGTGTTCTGAAGGATGCCATCTCAGATGGTGCTCCCTATGAAGACCTGCTGATCACTGCTGAGCATTGCCTGTTTTTCGACGGTAAATTCGTACCTGTGCGGATGCTCGTAAACGGTCGTTCCATTTTTTACGACAAGAGCATCACGTCTTACGACTATTATCATGTAGAGACGGAACAGCACTCCGTTATCACCGCGAATGGCGTTCTTACAGAGAGCTATCTGGACACAGGAAATCGTCGCTCATTTGGTCAAAGCGGCAATGTCGTCGCCTTGGGTGGTCGTGCTAAAACATGGGCTGAAGACGGTAATGCGCCGCTGGATGTCAGGCGTGAGTTTGTGGAGCCGCTATTTCACCAGTTTGATGCGCGTGCCAGCAAGGTCTGCTCAGAGATGGTTTCCGAAGATGCACCTCTTACGGAAGATGCCGATCTTCACCTGGTGATGGACACAGGCACGGTTATTCGCAAGACCCGCGAAGCCAATGACCGTGTCATGTTCATGATCCCTGCCAACGTCAAAAGCGTGCGGGTTGTCTCCAGAACCAGCCGCCCGAGTGACGTTATCGGCCCGTTTGTAGATGACCGACGCAACCTCGGTGTTCTGATTGGTGATATTACTCTGTTTGAAGAGAGCCGTACTCACCGGATTACAGCTCATCTGAAGACTGAGACGCTGGAAGGCTGGAGTAATCCGGAGAAGGGTAACATGCGCTGGACAGCCGGTCGTGGCCTTCTGCCGCTTGGCAGCCGTCCTTCCAATAGCATTGCCATTCTTGCTCTGCAGATCAAAGCTGGCGGACCATACAAACTGGCCCCTCAGAACAACGCAGGCCTGTCTCTTACAGCCTGAGGCCCGGTATTTTCCTGCTTTGGCTCTGTCCCCTTGTCGGGGGCAGAGCCTTTTTTGTTCAGGCCGCAGCCATACCGCGCAGGACGTAAGGCAGGATGCCGCCATGGCGATAGTAATCTGCCTCGTCCACCGTATCGATGCGACACAGGAGGGAAACGTTTTCCTGTGTGCCATCGCGACGGGTGATGGTCATAACCAATGTTTTGCGAGGAGTCAGATCACTGATGCCCGCAATATTGATGGTTTCAGTCCCATCCAGATTCAGTGTCTTACGCGTCGTTCCAGGTTCGAACGTCAGTGGCAGAACGCCCATCCCCACAAGGTTTGAACGGTGAATGCGCTCAAAGCTCTCGGCGATGACGGCTTTGACACCAAGGAGACGCGTGCCTTTCGCGGCCCAGTCACGGGATGATCCCATGCCGTATTCCTTGCCGCCGAACACGACAAGCGGTGTTCCTGCGTCAGCGTAGCGCGTGGCCGCATCATAGATGGACATGAGTGCCCCATCCGGCTGATGACGTGTCATGCCACCTTCGGTACCCGGCGCCATTTCATTGCGGATACGGATATTGGCGAAGGTGCCGCGGACCATCACGCGGTCATTGCCGCGGCGTGACCCATAGGAATTAAAGTCTTTAACCGCGACCTGATGTTCCTGAAGGTATTCGCCTGCAGGAGAGGACGTCGCGATGGAGCCGGCAGGCGAGATGTGATCGGTGGTGATGTTGTCCCCAAGGAGCGCCAGAACGCGCGCGCCTGAAATGTCACTCGTTGTTTGTGGGTCAGCTGTCAGGCCAGAAAAATATGGCGGATCCTGCACATACGTGGAGCCAGGCTGCCATTTGAACGTAGCTGAATCACTGGCTGTTCCAAGCGCCTGCCATTCCGGCGTGCCTTCCGTGATGCGACCATACCGTTCAACGAAGGCATCCCGGGTAACTGCAGACCCAACCAGCTCTGCAACATCATGGTTAGAGGGCCAGAGATCCTTCAGATAGACGGCCTTGCCGTCCGGCGTGTGACCCAGAACGGCTGTCGTAATGTCCTGACGCATCGTCCCGAGCAGCGCGTAAGCAACCACAAGTGGCGGGCTTGCTAGGTAGTTTGCGCGAACGTTGGGTGAAATACGGCCTTCAAAGTTCCGATTGCCGGACAGGACGGATGTCGCCACGAGGTTATGTCCCTCAATGGCATCAACTATCGGCTGGGCCAACGGGCCTGAGTTTCCGATGCAGGTCGTGCAGCCATACCCAACGGTTTCGAAGCCCAACGCATCCAGATCTGCCGTTAGGCCTGCACGGTCCAGATAATCGGTCACAACCTGCGACCCTGGCGCGAGCGAGGTCTTGACCCATGGCTTGGGCTTGAGGCCGAGTGCACGTGCCTTACGGGCAACCAGTCCTGCGGCAATCAGAACGGCCGGATTGGACGTGTTGGTGCAGGACGTAATGGCTGCGATGACGACTGAGCCATGTTCCAGCGCGTAATCCGTTCCAGCGACCGGAGCGGTGACGATGGTATTTTCCGGTTTGACGCCGAGCGTCTCCGTCAGGGCCTTCTCGAAAGCTTCGGAGGCAGAGCGCAGTTCTACACGGTCTTGTGGGCGCTTTGGTCCTGCGAGGGACGGCGTGACGGTACTGAGATCCAGTGAGAGTGTCGAGGAAAAGACCGGTTCTGGCGTGGACGCATCACGGAACATGCCCTGAGCCCGCAGATAGGCTTCGACAAGAGCAATACGGTGTTCGTCACGGCCGGTCTGGCGCAGGTAATCCAGTGCCAGCGCATCCACCGGGAAGAAGCCGCAGGTTGCGCCGTATTCCGGAGCCATGTTGGCAATGGTGGCGCGGTCTGCGACAGGCAGATGGTCCAGTGCAGGGCCATAGAACTCGACAAATTTCCCGACAACGCCCTTGGCGCGCAGCATCTGCGTGATGGTCAGGACAAGGTCTGTTGCCGTCGTGCCTTCGGGGAGCTTGCCATCCAGACGAAAACCGACGACATCCGGAATGAGCATGGAAATTGGCTGGCCGAGCATCGCGGCTTCGGCTTCAATGCCGCCCACGCCCCAGCCCAGAACACCTAGTCCATTGACCATGGTGGTATGGGAATCTGTGCCATACAGCGTGTCCGGATAGGCGTAGGTCACGCCGTCAATCGTGCTGGTCCAGACGACCTGGGACAGGTACTCTAGATTGACCTGATGGCAAATGCCCGCACCCGGCGGCACAACGCGGAACTGGTCGAACGCCTGCTGGCCCCAGCGGAGAAACGCATAACGTTCGCCATTCCGCTCGAATTCCAGAGAAACGTTCTGCTGAAGGGCATCAGCGCGGCCTGCCACGTCGACCATGACGGAATGGTCGATCACAAGATCAACTGGCACAAGCGGATTGACCTTCCGTGGATCTCCGTTGAGCGCCAGAATGCCATCGCGCATGGCGGCCAGATCGACGACAGCAGGAACGCCTGTGAAATCCTGCATCAGAATGCGGGATGGCTTGAACGGGACTTCCTGCGTTGAACCAGCGTACTGCAGCCAGTCTGCAATGGCCTGCGCATCTTCAGTTTTGTAGCTCGTGCCGTCCGTGAAACGCAGGACGTTTTCGAGCAGAACCTTGAGGCTGACGGGAAGGCGGGAAATGTCCCCGATTTTCTCCGCTGCGACAGGAAGAGAGAAATAGCGATAGGTCTGTCCGTCAACGGACAGGTCGCGCTGGCTGCCCAGAAGATCGCGTCCAACCTGTTTCATGATGTGTGTTCCCTGCTGGTCGTGTCGTCTGTTCAGTGAATGGCGCGCAGGAGGGCCTGCGTGACGTCTTCTGTTGTAGCCGTGCCGCCAAGATCGCGGGTACGGATATTGTCTGTCGTCAGGATCTGCTTCATGCCGGCATCAAGGCGGGCGGACAGGTCCTGACGTCCCACATGCGCCAGCATCATGCTGGCTGCCATCATCAGTGCGAGCGGATTAGCAATGCCCTGACCTGCAATGTCGGGTGCAGATCCATGAACTGCTTCAAAAACAGCCATTTTCTCGCCAATGTTCGCGCCTGGTGCCATGCCCAGTCCACCGACAAGCCCCGCAGCCAGATCAGACAGGATATCGCCAAAAAGATTGGTCGTGACGAGAACGTCGTAATTTTCGGGCTTGATGACAAGTTCCATCGCGCAGGCATCGACAATGCGCTCTTCAAGTTCCACGCGACCTTCATATTCTGCGGCTACGCGGCGGCCTTCATGTAGAAAGATGCCGCTCAGAATCTTGAGAATATTGGCCTTGTGAACCAGCGTAACCTTCTTGCGGCCGTTCTTCACAGCGTATTCGAACGCAAACCTTACGATCCGGTTACATTCCGCTCTCGTGTTGAACCCGGCACCGTATGCCACAGCTTCCGGATCGTCCCCAACGCGCATGTAGTGTTCCATAGCGGCGTAGAGGCCCTCAACGTTTTCCCGGATCACGACCAGATCGACGTTCTCATAACGACCGCCTGGCACGATGGTCTGCGTCGGACGAACATTCGCATACAGATCGAACTGCTGACGAAGTGTCACATTGATAGAGCGGAAGCCTTTTCCAACAGGCGTTGTCAACGGGCCTTTCAGCACCAGGCCCGTACGGGCGATGCTTTCCAGCGTCGCATCAGGCAGGGCGCTTCCCTGGCTCTCCAGAGCGCCCATGCCTGCGCTCTGAGGGTCCCAGACAAAAGGCGCTCCCAGAGCATCAAGCACTGTCGTGACAGACGCCATGATTCCTGGTCCGATACCATCACCGGCGAGAAGAGTAGCGGGGATCTTGTCGGTCATGGGGGCGTCCTGTCTGTCCGTATGTGAGAAGGCGTGCGGACTTTAGAGAGGAAAACTGTTAGATCCAATATTTCCATACAGGTTTCATCATACCTTAAAGGTATCGCATGGTTGAGCTCCGTCATTTCCGCGCCGTTGTTGCCATCGCGGAGGAAGGCACCCTGACACGAGCCGCAGAACGGCTGGGGATTCAGCAGCCTCCTCTCACGCGGATGTTGCGCTCCTGTGAAGAAACCATGGGTGTTCAACTTTTTGAGCGTCACGCCAAAGGAATGCGCCTGACGGCTGCCGGACGCAGTATGCTCAAGGGAGCTTATGACATTCTCGACCGTGTAGACGAGACGGTTGAAGATGTCCGTCGTGTCGTGCGGGGCGAGAGCGGGGAGCTATCTGTCGGCTTCACCAATTCCGCAATGTGCCACCCCAGTTTGCCCGCCGTTTTGGGGTATTTTCGCGAAAGCTGGCCGGATGTCACGCTTGGCCTGACGGAGGGGAATTCCAGTCAGTTGCTCGGCGCCCTGCGAGACGATCTGGTGGATGTCGCGTTTGTCCGTGCGTCCATCCCGGATGTTTCGGACGTTATGGTGGAGTTGATTTTGGAAGAGCCCATGGTTGTGGCTGTGCCCAAGGCCCATCCCCTTGCGGACAATTCTCCACCAGAAGGGCTCAGACTGGCTGATCTGGAAAATGAAGACTTCATTCTTTATCAAAGCCAGTACAACAACGGTCTGTACAAGACGATCGTGGATGCCTGCCTCGGGGCAGGTTTTATGCCCAATATCCGCCAGAAAGGGCCGCAGCTCATGGCGGCTCTCAGTCTTGTAGCCGGGGGGTTGGGGATTTCGGTCGTTCCCCATTCCATGCAGCAGCACCATGCGGGGCAGATCACCTATATTCCGCTTTCGTCCCGCACGGCGCTGACCGCGCCGGTTTATCTTGTGTTCAGGTCTGTCCGTATGACGGGAGCCAAACTGTATTTCATTCATCAGGCTCGGCAGATGCGCACGCGCCAGTTCGGAACAGGAAAGGCGGTTTCCTAGCCGAGCGCCTGTGTCTCCCGGATCAGGGAATGAATAAACGCCAGCTTTTCCCGCACCCCTGACGTCAGCACGAAGGGATAAAAGTCTGAGAGGCCCATGGAGCGGTTAAGGCTGTTGACCGCTGATGTCAGGGGGACCCAGGCCTCCATGATTTCGTCAAATGTGGACGTCAGATACGGATCGTTTCCGGGGCCGTTGGTTGAGAGGGGTGATGCATCCGGCAGAACGGGATGAATGGTCACGCCATAGGCCCATGCGGTCTCCAGAGTGGAAACGATATGGAGGTAATGGGCCCATGTTTCTGCAAAATCTTCCCAAGGATGGGACGTCGCATACATGCTGACATGCCGTTCCCGCCAGTCTTCCGGCGGTGGGTTGTTGTAATGATTTTGCAGGGCCTCCTGATAGTCCTGCTGGTCATCGCCAAACACTGCGCGGCAACTCTCTAGGCGTCCCGCGTCCCGAACCAGAACGTTCCAGTAATAGTGTCCGATTTCGTGCCGGAAATGACCGAGAAGCGTGCGATAATACTCGCCCATCTCCACCCGCATTCGCTCGCGTTCGGCGTCATCGGCTTCACGGATGGCTAAAGTAATCAGACCGTTGTTATGGCCGGTCATAATAGGGGCAGAGCCGTCTGCGGCATCATCCAGGAAATCAAATGCCAAGCCGTTATGAGGGTCTTCCCAACGGCTCCTGATTGGGAGCTTGAGGCGAAGCAGTGTGTAAAACAGTCGGTGTTTGGCGATTTCTATCTTCCGCCAGCGCTCAAGATTTTTCGGATTGTCGAGGTTGGGAATTGTCCGGTTGAAGCGGCAGGCAAAGCAGATGGCGGGCCTGCCGGATCTGTCTGGTGTCGTCAGCCAATTGCAGGCGTCATAGGCATGGTTCGCACAGTAGACGAGTTCTGCATGCTGGACCTGTTCTTCTACGGGGTGCCAACGGCCCGTTCCAGTCGGTTCCAGCGCGGTCAGCGTTGCCAAACCAGGGAGATAGCCCACGGGATGATGGCAGGATTCACACGCAATATTTTCGAAATACAGAGCCTGCTGGCAGCACTGACATGAGAAAAGCTTCACTGTTTCGGCACCTTATTGCAGCTCTTGCGAAGCATGATGTCAGGTATTGGTCTCTCTGTGCAAATGTTGTGCTTCCATCAAGACATCAAACCGCGCCTGACAGTGATCCAGAAGCCCTGAAACAGGCGCAGCCTCTTCTGGTGTCGCCGAAACAGCGAGGGGAATATGGTTCTGGGCTGTGACCAGACCCGAAGTCGTGTCGAATCCGAACCATCCTGATTCCGGCACCCAGATTTCAGCCCAGGCATGCAAGTCACAGGTCAAGGTCTGGCTGCCTGTATCCAATGGCTTTGGCTGAATAAGGTACCCAGAGACAAACCGAGCTGCGAAGCCCAACCTGCGCGCGAAAGCAATCATTAACCACGCACTATCCCGACAGGAGCCCGTCAGGCGGGAGAGAGTCTTAGCTGGAGCCCAGGTGCCGGGCTCCATGCGCGTCTTATAATGCAGAGATTGTGCCAGTCTGCGATTGAGCCAGATCAGGCGAGCCAGATCTGTTTCTCCCGCTGAAAGGAATTGACCGTCAAGAAAGCCGTCCAGCAGGTCTGGATCAGACGTAGCCACTCTGTAGGCAGGATTATCGGGTGTTTGTGAAAGAGACTGACCGCCCTTCTGAAAGGGATCATAGGGCGTGATATCCACAGTCATACGGACTTCGATATCGAAGTGGGAGACCTGCTCGGCAAAGATGGCTTCGGCAACCGTATTTTCGTGGGCGTCCAACCGCCATGCGATCTGACCTTCGCCAGGACCGACGTTCAGGGCATAGGTCAGGACAGGGTTGCGTGCGTTAACGGGCGGCCGCAGCCGGATGGTCTGAGGGCCCAGAAAGACGGGACGGTCATAGCGATAGGACGTGTGGTGGCGAAGCGTCACGAGCGTGTTCATTGTGGCAGATTTCCGCGATCCACTCTCATGACCTGATGTTCCCTGCTCCCCTGATGTCCCGTTAGCTCGGGATTATCCTTCCTTTATCGTAACAGGAAGAACGGCAACGGCAACTCTCTTGATATATTCTGGGAAAACAAAACTGCTCGCTGCTTTTATTGCTTGGCAAACAGAAGGGAGTTGATAGGTTAATAAATAATCGTAATGATCCGGCCGGGTATGGTTCATACAGCTGTCGGGTAAGGAAACGGGGCAAACAGATGAGGTCCAACGTCTTGCAATCCCAGGTCCAGGAAGCCGGCATTTTCTCCGCTTATCTCAAGCCCGCGTTTTTCTGTGAACTGATGAACCGGGGAGAGGCGTTACCTGAGGCCCTGCAACTGGTTCAGGAAAGATTGTCCCAGTTTGACATCAAGGAACTCCGCCACCGCACATCCAATGCGGAAACCCAGTTGTACCGTCTTGGTATCACCTTCACGGTTTACTCTGACCGGGAGGCCATTGACCGGGTTTTACCTTTTGATGTGATCCCCCGCGTTCTGACTGCTGACGAATGGGCGTTTATCGAAAAAGGCGTGCAGCAGCGCGTCAAGGCGATCAATCTTTTCCTGTGGGACATCTATCATGATCGCAAGATCCTGCAGGACGGTATCATTCCCGCGGATTTGGTTCTGAAAAATGCCAATTACTGTCAGGCTATGGTCGGCGTTGATGTCCCGGGTGGCGTGTATGTCCATATTAATGGAACGGATCTAATCCGCGACCGCAGCGGGCAGTTCCTCGTTCTGGAAGACAACGCCAGAACCCCGTCAGGTGTGTCGTACGTCATTGAAAACCGGCACATGATGTTGCGATTGATGCCGGATCTGGCATCAGGGATGCCTCTTCGTTCGGTAGAGGATTATGGGCTGCGTCTGCATCGGGCGCTTTGCGATGTCGCACCGGAAGGTGTGACCAACCCGCAGGTCGTTCTTTTGTCTCCTGGGATCTATAACTCAGCCTATTTCGAGCATGTCTTTCTGGCACGAGAGATGGGTGTGCCTCTTGTTGAGGGGCGCGATCTCCTCGTCGAAAACAATCATGTTTACATGCGAACTGTCGCTGGGCTCCGACCTGTACATTCGATCTACCGACGCATTGATGATGCTTTCCTGGACCCGCTGGCCTTTAATCCGGAAAGTCTTCTGGGCGTTCCCGGACTGGTGGAAGCCTACCGTCAAGGCAACGTGACTATCGCCAACGCACTCGGGACCGGGGTTGCGGATGACAAGGCCGTCTACGCGTATATGCCGCGGATTATCCGGTACTATCTGGAAGAAGAACCCATTCTGGGAAGCGTTGAAACGCACATCTGCGCTGAGCCAGAAGGGCTGGCCTTTACTTTGGCCAATCTGGAGAAGCTTGTCGTCAAACCTGTCGGAGAGTCCGGGGGCTATGGGCTTCTGATAGGGCCGCACGCAACGGAAAGTGAGCTCGAGGACTTCAGGCGCCGACTGACGGAGAACCCTTCCAATTACATCAGCCAGCCCGTGATCGATCTTTCGGTGACGCCAACCCTGTGTGACGCAGGCGTGGAGGCGCGCCATGTTGACCTGCGTCCCTTCGCATTAACCGGAAAAACGACATGGGTCCTGCCAGGGGGCTTGTCGCGTGTGGCGCTGCGCAAAGGGTCTCTGGTTGTTAATTCCTCCCAGGGCGGGGGATCGAAGGATACATGGGTGATGTCCGTATGACACAGCTTTCCCCAACGGCATCAGGCATGCTTCCTGGCCTGAATACCCTTCTGTCCCGATATGCTGAGAGCATGATGTGGCTGGCGCGCTACATGGAGCGGATTGAAAATCTGGCGCGTCTGATTGAGGTGACCGAGGCGTTCGTACGAGGCCCGGACGGACGGACGTCCTGGGATACAATCGTTCAGATCAATTCAGACGAAGAGCGGTTCAGCGCTCTTTATCCAGCGGCTACCGAGCAGGATTATCTACAGTTTTACATTACGGATGTTGCAAATTCGAGTTCCATCAAGGCGATGGCCAACTCTGTTCGTGAAAATGCCCGCTCGGTTCGTCCACTAATTTCCACAGAAATGTGGATGCAGTTGAACGTCTTCACGCGCTGGGTCCTTGATCTTCAGGCGTCCGATATCCGCAGGACTGGCCTTTCTGCGTTGTGTAATCGCATCAAGCAGGACTGCCAGACCCATACAGGCGTAACCGAAGGCACTTTATACCGCGATCAGGCATGGCTCTTTTACCTTCTGGGGCGGCATCTGGAGCGGAGCGACCAGATTACCCGCCTCATAGATACGCGATATCATACGCTCCTTCCCAAAGAAGAGGTTGGCTCTGAAATTGATACAACGCAGTGGGCATCTGTCCTGCGTTCCGCTGCGGCATATCATGCATTTCGACGTTTGCAGCCGGTCACGACAACGCCAGCAAATGTGGTTGGATTTCTGCTGAAGAACGAAGGATTTCCACGCTCTCTCGCTTTGAATTTACGACAGACAGATAGTGTTTTGGGGGCCTTGTCCACGCACTACAATTTGCGCAAGCAATGCTATCCCGTGCAAGAGCGTCTGGCTGATTTACGGGCAAGTCTCGAAGATCAGACCGCAGAAGAGATTATCATTCGTGGGCTGCATGAATACATGCACTGGATACAGTCGCAGATTGAAGCAATCCAAAGCGAACTGACGGTCGCCTATTGGCCGCGAGTAGCTACTCAGCATGTGTCAGGCGCTTGCGTCGCTCAATGAGAGAGCGAGCCATTCTGTTATGCGGAGGAGGCAGACCTAGTCAGCCTTTTTCGCTGAGAACGCTGTTGCAGAGTGAAGTGAGACACGACGTGGTCACACATGATATAACCCTGCGAGCGAAGTGAGCCTTCATAATCGGAGTTTTAAAGTGACTCGCTTTATGGAAAATGAAGTCTGCAGCAGGCGTATCACAAGCATTTTAGTGGTAGAGCCAGGCATTCAGAGGCAGAGAAGTTTTAAAAGGCTCCAAAATTCATGCAGTGACAAGAGACGATCCTATCTTGAAACTGCTGGATAGACTTTGAATGGAAAAATCAATATATTATTTGTGATCTCGCAAAAACTGGCCACAGTATCAAAGATTATTTATAGATCATGATCGAAAATTTCTTATTTAAAAAAATTGTTGTTGTCGGCGATGTATTGCTGGATCGGTATATAACTGGGGCAGTCAATAGAATTTCTCCTGAGGCTCCTGTTCCTGTTGTTCTGCGCTCCGGGGGCTCTAACGTACCTGGAGGAGCAGCAAACGTGGCTGTCAATGCCGCTGCTCTTGGATGCCCGGTCAATCTGATTGGCGTTGTTGGTCGAGACGAAAACGCCGATACCTTGCGGCGTTCAATTGCGTCTTATGCCGATATCGACATGAGTGCTCTTGTCGAAGTGCCCAACTGGCCAACAATTTCCAAAACTCGTGTGATGAGCTCTAACCAGCAGATTGTTCGGATTGATGAAGAAGTCGTCGTTGATTTCGATGCGGATATCAAGAATGCCATCATTGCCGCAACTCTTAGGGCGTTAGAGGGCGCTTCTGTTCTTGTTTGCTCTGACTATGCCAAAGGAGTTCTCTCTCCGCAGGTTTTGTCAGCAATTATCGAGGCTGCACGGGAAAAGAATATCCCAGTCATCGTTGATCCCAAAAGTCGGGATTTCTCGATTTATCGTGGCGCCTCTCTTGTAACCCCTAATCGGGCTGAAGCCGCTCAGGCCACAGGGCTGTTCTTGAAGACGGATGACGATGTTCTGCGCGCCGCCAGTGTTCTTTCAGGGCAATTTGGTGGAGACGTCCTGTTAACGCGTTCGGAAGAAGGTATGACGTTGTGGCAACGCGATGGACATGTCTTTCATCAATCCGTGCGCAAATCAGAAGTTTTCGATGTTTCAGGTGCTGGCGACACAGTTCTTGCAACTGTAGCTGCCGTGATCTCTGCAGGCCATGATCTGGATACGGCCGTGGTTATGGCGACGCTGGCAGCATCCATTGCCGTGGGTAAGGTGGGAACAGTTGCCGTTTCCCGTGACGAACTCAGCCACGCATTAAGCAAGGACATGGGAAGTGATGGCCGGGTTGCATCTTTGGAAATGGCCAAATCCATAGTTTCCAACTGGCGTAGACATGGCGCCAGTGTTGTATTCACAAATGGCTGTTTTGATCTTGTTCACCCAGGGCATGTGTCTCTTATGCGGGCTGCGGCGGCTCAAGGTGATAAGCTGGTCGTAGGGCTTAACAGTGATGCCTCTGTTCGACGACTGAAAGGGGAGACACGCCCGGTGCAGTCAGAAGACGCACGCGCTATGGTCGTGAGTGCCTTGCGTGACGTCGATCTTGTGGTGATCTTCGACGAGGATACCCCACTTCATGTGATCGAGACACTTGTTCCGGACGTGTTGGTAAAAGGCGCTGACTACGCGGAAGAAGATGTGGTCGGTGGGGACGTAGTCAAGGCGGCTGGTGGAAAAGTGGTTCTGGCCAATCTTGTAGATGGATGTTCAACCAGCAACATCGTCAGAAAACTGAAAGCGCCGAACTGACCTAAATTCTCAGGTCACGTTGACAAAAGATCTGCCCCTCGAGCCTTGCTGCGGCGAGACTGAGGAAGGGTATGAAAAACAGGGCGGTTTTGTCGTAGCGGGTGGCGATACGGCGCATCTGCTTGAGCCTGTCAAGTATCCGCTCGATGCGGTTCCGGTAACGCTGTCAGTCTGTTTTCTGAGGCGCACTTCGGCTTTTGCGTACAGGAATAACCGCCAGGATCCCGTGGACCAACAGATCCTGGCAAAAGCTGTCGCTGTCATAGCTCCGGTCGGTCAGCATTACCCTGGGGTCTGGAAGCGGAAATTTCCATCAGGGCGTCTGTGGGTTTGTAGTCCGAGACCTGCCTGTCGGTGAGTACAAAGCCAAGAGGACGTCCCTGATTATCACAGCGGACATGGATTTTTCTCGTAAAGTCTCTGGGGGATCGACCAGATGCTTCCGTATGAGCTCCCCTCTTGTGCCCCAGTGGCCTCTGAATGGACACAGAATAAGGTGCTGTCGACCATATGCTGCCAGTCATCGGTCAGCCTCATTAAGGAAAACAGAGTTTAAAGTTACTCAGATTATTTCCTCTTATCTCCTCCGCAGATTCAGAAGTAATACTATAATACGATAGTTTCTTACCCCACACACCAAGTGGTATTATTGGCATATTAGGTTCTATTTATACATTTATATTATTTTGAAAAAAATCTACTGCATCTGAAATTATTTTTTTTGAATCTCGTCTCCAATACACGCCAACATTAAGTGTTATATCGGATTTTTCCTCAAGAATCTTACTGTCTTGGAAATTTATCGATTTTAAGTGAGATATTGTAGACATTCCAATAGTTTCCGGACTGTTCATCAAACTGGCTGTTCCTAGGATTGAATTTAATTCAATAAGATTTTCAGGGGTTTTTAATCCGTTATATTCAAGAATAGAATCAAACCTATCACGCATCGCAGTCCCTCGGACTGG
>NZ_JBDOBO010000039.1:7501-23742 GCF_047723935.1 Gluconobacter sp. | reverse complement strand
ATATTAAACATTCTAACTGAAGAGTTCAAAAAAACTCTAGTTTTAGAACTCTCTCTGATTCCATTCCTCCTACTTTGACACGAAGAGTGGTGCAACTCCTCGCGCAGATACCGCCGGCAGTACCAGTGTGTCTATATCCACCTCCTGAACCGTATTCACAACCTCCTGTGCGCATAGTGGAGTGAAGCACTCATGCTTCACTCGTGCGGTGGATTTTGCAATCCGCCGCCGACAACGAAGGCGCACACAATGCAGTTTACTGGCACACATACCTGGCGAGCACTTCTGGCCGCCACTCTGATAACGAGTGGTGGTATATTTGGCAGCGACTTCCCGTTCTCGACCGTTCAGGCTGCTGATACAAAGCCAACCGGTGCTGATGTCGCATTTCCGAGCACGACCAGCCCTCAGATTGAACTGACCAACGCACGACTGGCGGTTATTTCCGATAAATTGTCTCAATTCCTGATAGACAACGCCGGCCCAACCCTTGCTGGAGCGGAAAAGCACACCGCATCACCACTCATGGTCCACTATGAAATTTTGCACAGCAATTCCATAATGGGCCTGTCCGCCGTGAACTCGAATGCCTTAATTGATGAGGATCTCCCTCTGTTCTATCGTTCAGGGGGCTACATGGGACATAGTCTCATGGACAAAGGCGGTAGCCTGTCCAGAACCTCGGATCTTGTTGAACAACTCCAGCTGAAACTGATCCGACGCACAGCAACAGGTTATGCCCTGTCGATAGCCTACAGGATTACAAACCCAAGCCACGATACCAAAGGAAACCTGGAAAAAGGTGTGCTGCTGAACCAATATCTGGACCAGAGCATTTTTCTGGAGGGCTGCACGCCCCATAGCACGTGCCAGACAAGGATTCATTTGGGGAATACGGGGGCGGAACTGCTGCTGGACATTAGGGCCAGCGCCAGCAAGCCACCTGAATCACAGTCCCCATCCGTCCACTGAAATTTGTCCAACTGGACATCAGCCCCATTATACCTGTGGCTCTTCGCCACAGGCCTTTCACGTAAGGACCATGATCGTGGCAACACGTTCAAAGACTATCCCCACTTGCGACCCTCTCGACCGACTTTATCGCACACGTGATGGTCTGTTGCCGTCCCTGCTTTGCCTACGCTTCAACGAGCAGGTACCTCCAGAAGCACGGATCGCGATGGATCAGGCGGGATGGCGTTATGATGCGGCACGGAACGAATGGCGTGTCGCATATCATGCCGCGCAGCAGGAGCAACGCGCACAGGAAATCCGGAACTTGATTGAACAATGGCAGTGCACGTTCTATCCACATTTCCCTCAAAGGCAGGCTACTGTGGAGGATCTGTGTGAAAACTACGGTTAAAAACCTCAAAAGCCATCTCTGGTTTATCCAGCTTAGCCTCTGGCGTGCTCTTGTCGTGTTTGTTGCCGCGAAGCTGATCCTGTTTGTCGCACTAGGTTGTGCGGCCTATGCCGCCATTTTTCTGGCGGAAGCCAGAGCCAGCAGGCTCCTCCCATTGACCTACTGCATGCAGCACTACGGGTTTTCACCCTTTCACTGGCTGGTTGTCCAACCAGGCACCGCGGCCTGGAACGGGATCAACGATCTGGCATTCTGCATCAGCGGGATTTATGTCGCATGGAGAGCGATCCGCTATTTCCCCACAAAACTCGCGCTCTCTGCCCTTTGAGTAGTCTCTCGGCTCAGATGGCCTGCAAAGCAGGCCAGAGCTTTGAGGGCAAAAATGCTTACATCCCAAGAGCGCGGCGGTAGATGTCCAACAGAGTTTCCTGCTCTTCCACTTCCGAGGGCTCCTGTTTGCGCAGGCGGATAATCTGGCGGATAACCTTGACATCAAACCCTGCCGATTTGGCCTCAGTAAAAATGTCCTTTATGTCGCCTGCCAGCGCCTTGCGTTCTTCTTCAAGCCGTTCGACACGCTCGATAATACTTTTCAGACGATCTGCGGCAATGCCGCCGACTGCTGCATCTTCATGCTGCCCTTGCATCACGTCTTCACCTACTGTTGCCAACATATCTCTGCCTTCTGCCTTAATTGAAGAAATTAGAAGATGCCACTGGAGAGGGATACGTCAGGTGTCCCAACTCCAGATAGCGCAACCAAAGGGATTCCTGTGTCGTAAGACTGCCGCCCTGAGCCAATGCCGCGCGGAAACGCGCACGGTTATGCCCCATCCGAAGCACGGCCACGCGCTCCGAGCAGCCAATCACTAACAGAATTCTGTGGAACTCACGTCCCTTCATAGGGGGACGGTTCGTAGTATGGACCAGAGGCCTTGCCAGCGGTCTGGGCCAATCCTGATGCCATTTAGCCAAATCGGTGAGCCATTGGACAAATGGTGGATATGGCGCCTGTCCAGATAGCCAACGGCTGATCCTGTTCCGCCCGACCCCCGAACGCTTCTCTGCCTGCACAACTGTCCAGCCAATACATGCAAGGCTTCGACTGATCAGATCAGAGGCTTCAGATGGTGCAGACATGTCATGACTCACACTGCCCCCATGTCCTGAGCGGAGTTCTCCACACGATTGTCCACCATTTCTGTGGATAAAGCCTTCGATACCATATGTCTGATCTCCTTCACTCACGCACCCGCTCCTTGCGTGAGCCCGCAGCTGGTGGGAAAGGAGGCCAGTGATCAGGATTGGACATCACATCCCACGACCACCACTGTTTCAGGCCATATGTCGCATCGTAATAAGCGCTCTTTTCCGCTTTCCTGGCCCGATACACATCATCATCGCGCCCATAGACTTCCATGGGCGTGCCACGACCCGCATTGGTGTCCGTCAGGATGAAATCCGGGTGGACAAGAGCGCTTGCCGCATCAAATCGTAAGGGCTTGATAAATGCCCTCTTCTCTCTGACCAGTGCCTGCGCAATCTGAAGCTCATAACTGCTCTCAACCGGGATAAGGGTCTCCGGCTCAACCTCCATCAGGGCTATGTCATCCGCCCACGCCCAGACAGAAACCTTACCAGCCTCCCTGCGCAGCTGAACTGTGGCGGTCACAAGTCCAATGACGGCAATTGACCTGCCCGTCCGTTTCACTTGCAGAGCGGCTACTGCACGGGGGAAACGACGTGTCAGGCGTGAGAACCAGCTCTCTTCTGTCGAAACACGCAGATGATAATCTCTGGTCCCATCAAACCGTAATGCTGTATGCGCCCTGGCAGATCCGTCTTCGGGTTTTCTGCTGGAAATTACGCTCAGACTATCAACTTTACCCAGCAGAAGAATACGCCAGTTTTTCCCACATGACTGCACCTTGTCGCGCAGGAGTGCCGGACCATCTTTATCCCCGTAACCGATTATGGCCAGATGCTCTGACAACGAGCTTCCCTGCCCGACCATAATGTCGGCCGCTGCATCCAGCACTCTTTGTCGCATCCCCTGCCACCATAACCGCGCGCGGCCAATGCCGGGATGCCAGAGATTCGTGCCTGAGCGCTCCCACAAAAGATGCAAAAGCCCGAGCTCGGTCATCCGGGTTTGCTGCGTTGCCTTAAACCCTGAGGCTGCGTGATCGCTCCGATGACATCGCTCAACAGCTGACGGTGCGTGCGCCGTATCGCGCAGGGCCAGACCGCGGCGCAATGCCACACGAACACGCCCATCAGGCATTTCCTTGAGGACACCTGCCGCATAACCAGCCTGGCCGCTCAGTCTTGCGTCCGTTTCGTGAAACGGACAGTCCACTCCATGCAGGCTTCCCTGATTGGGCATCCGTGCCAGATGGTAAGCTTCAACGATAACCCCCTGCTCCTTTCGGGTGGAGCGCCGAACAACCAGCTCCAGATTTTTTCCCTGATGCAGGCAGTCACAGAATGGACGGGGCTGCACGTCATGTGCTGAACGCAGCAGGGCCTGCCATGCCGGTGCCTTATGGACATCGCTGTCCCACGACCGGCGCGCTTTCTTGCCGTTGGGAAAGGTAATCCAGTCACCCATGGCGCACATCCGCAAAAATCCGGCCAGAGGCCCCATGACGAATTTTTTGCGCCATCCGTGGACTGGCCAGACGATAGCGATGCTTCTGCCGCGTTTCCCGAATAAGGCCTGAGAGTTCCAGCGCCTCGAGCGCGCGACAGACATCATCTTTGGGCAAGATCAGGTCATCAGCCAGTTCCATGGCCGTCGCCCCCATCTTGATCGTATGCGACAAAGCTCCGAAGATGATGTCCTGTATCGCATCTGCACGCACAGGTTGCGTGACTGGCATCCATGGCACCTGCGCGTAAACGCTGTGCCCCATGGAAGCGATCTCACCGGCCTTTATCATGCCATCAAGCACGATATGGAACGCCCCGAGATCCTCTGGAGGCACACATGCTCTCAGCTCGAAAGCCGAATGGGGCCCTTTATGGAGCGTCTCCCTGATGAGTTTCAGAATAGTCCGTTGCGCGTTTTCGCGCTGCTTTTCAGACATGCTGGTATAGGGAACAACCCTCTCTGTCGCGGGTTTCCTGCCAGATACCATGGATTTTCCTCCCGGTTTTGTTCTGAGCATCAGTCTGAACTATCTGTTTGTGAATGCTGAGCGCATATCCGCGCGCCACCGCGCATGGATCAGGCGATCCCAGATCAGCAAAGTGACATTCGCGAGGACGGGATCGAACCTCAGCCCACTTTCACGGCCGACAAGATTCCTCACAATGGACATCGGAACCGCAGATTTGTAGGAACGCGGTGAGGCCAAAGCATCGATAAAGTCAGCTATCGCTATGATGCGCGCAAAAAGAGGGATCCCCTCACCAGAGACCCCTGTCGGATACCCTTTCCCATCCCAGCGTTCGTGATGCAGCAGAACGCAGTCTGCAATATCCTGTGGCAGGCCCCTGACGGTCTGTTCGAGGAAATTCAGACCGAGGCGAGGATGCTCGCGCATCAACAGCCACTCAACCTGCGTCAGCCGCCGCGGGGCGTGCAGGATATTGAGGGGGATCTGTCTTTTACCAATGTCATGCAAAAGCCCCCCCAAAGCGAGAAGCACCCATTTATCGGTGTAATATCCTGACGCCAGTAGAATGAGCGGAACCATGCTGGCAACACGCCTGCCGTGTCCATCAAGTTCCTCACCAGCCTGTTTTGCCAGCTCCCACAACTGGCCTGACCGTGCACTGGGCGAGTTCTCGGCCCCATACAAGGAAGGGAAAATTACTGTCATGGCTACCATAGTAAGGTAGCCGGTTGTGAATACGGTCTGGTCCCGTTTTGTTCAGATCCCCAAAGCTGCGTCCTGCGCTGCTCTGGCAGCCTCACTCTGAGAATTCCTGTTCCCAGCGTTGCGCAGCCAACCTCTTGTCCAGACCGGCCTGGGCAGTTCCATCAGAAAAGGAGACGGCTGCGACTGACGACCGTTGCGAAAGGCACACCATGTCACAGCCACCCGGCGGCGCCCGCGGGTTAATGCGACATATGCCAGACGCCGTTCTTCATCCTGATCAGCATTGGCATAACTCGGAAACATCTGCTCTTCCCAGCCCATGAGGAACACATGTGGGAACTCCAGCCCCTTGGAGGCATGGATCGTCATCAGCTTCACCCGTCCCTGGACTGTGCTCCCGGCCGGAGTAGAACCCAGCGCTGCATGTTCGAACAGATCCTCAATGGCGGTGAAGTCGTTCATCAGGCCCAAAAGCTCATCAAGATTTTCTAGAGCGGAATGCCCGTCTTCCCCTGCCAGACGGTACATCTCCATGTAGCCTGTACGTTCAAGAAGTGAGCGCATCCGTCCCGTAAGAGACGGATCCCCGGATAACTCTTCTTCCCGGATAACGCTCAGGAAAGAACGGACTTTATCGACACTCTTCCCTGTGGCCTCATGCACCAGCCGCTCAGCTGCGACGAAGAGAGACAGGTTCTGCTCCTCTGCCAGAGCCTCAATTTTAGCCAGTCTTTTCGCCCCAATCCCACGCGCCGGCTGATTAATGACACGCCTGAACGCCTCATTGCTCTGGGCTTCTTCAGGCGCATTGGCCAGCCTCAGGAAAGCCAGCGCATCCTTGATCACAGCACGCTGCCAGAAGGCCGTATCATTGATCAGTTCGTAAGGAATTCTGGCTTTGAGCAATTGCTCTTCCAAAATCCGTGAGAGGAAATTGTAGCGATACAGAACCGCCATATCATCGTAGCGAACCCCCTCATTGGCGCGGCGTCCCATTTCGGCAGCAAGCGCCTGAGCTTCCTCGACCCCGCCACTGCAGCCAATAATTTCCAGCTTCTCGCCGGGACCTTCTGAGGTGAAGAGGGTTTTCTTGAGCCTGTTCCTGTCGCCCGCAATGATGGCATTGGCCGCATCCAGAATGTGGCCGGTAGACCGAAAATTCTCCTCAAGGGCAATCATGCGCCCCCCCGGAAACTCCGAAAGAAAGTTCCGGATGAAAGCGACGTTGGCCCCACGCCATCCATAGATGGATTGTGCATCGTCACCGACTGCAAAGAGCTCCCCATGATCGCGCGAAAGAAGCTTGAGCCAGAGAAACTGAAGCCTGTTCACGTCCTGGAATTCATCTGCCAGCACCGCATCGAAGCGGTGTGCCCAATCCAGTCGGTATTTCTCATCGCGCAGCATGGTTATGGTTGGCCAGAGTAGCAGATCACCAAAGTCGGCCGTGTTCGTTTCGCGCAGGATCGCCTGATAGGCCGGATAGAGTGCCGCCGCCATTTCCCACGCCATGGCGTCATCAGGCTCCCCAGTCCCATGGCGGTCTTTAAATGTCTTGACCACGGCTGCGGCCTGCTCGGGGAGGACAAGATCATCCTTGAACATGGCGATATGATTTGTGATGGATTTGACCCGTTTTCCCAATTCATCGCCCGGGAGAGGATCAAGAGCATCTTCTTCTATCGCCCTGAGTAGCAATCTGCGCACCAGGCGCCGACTGTCTTCTGCATCGCAGATATCAAACCCCGTACGCAGGAAGGCGATGTCCGGGTCTGATCGCAGCTGGCGACATCCGTGCGCATGAAATGTGCCGATCCATGAGGGGGAACGCTCACGACCAAGAGCGAACCCAATCCTGTCGCGCATCTCCTGAGCTGCCTTGTTGGTAAACGTCACTGCCAGAATGCGATGCGCAGAGATGCCCCGACGTTCGATCCTGTCGACAACGCCACCGACAAGAGTGGACGTCTTGCCAGTGCCAGCCCCGGCGAGCACCACAACAGCCCCTTCCTGTTGTGCAGCTTCACGCTGGACCGGCGTGAGGCCATGCAGCACATCGTTAACGGATGACACGGGACTGATCTCCATCAAAGAGGATTTCGACCTTGCTGGCATTCCAGATATTGTGGGGCCGGTCATGACCAGAAGGACTCAGCAGGACAAGATCCCCATCATAATCCCACTCCCCTGATGGCAGCCTGTCGCCATCAATCACCAGACCACGATAACGATCTGTGCCGTAGCAGAGCTCTATGAATGTCATGGGGGTTGTTCCCTTTCCCATACGCTCCAGCCATTCGTCTTGCAGACGCGGACTGGTCATCCATGCCTCAAGTGCTTGGGCATACTCCCGAAGCAAAACGGGTTTTTTAGGCTGACGCGGCCCAAATCCGGGCAAAGTCACGTCATGTCGGACATGATCTTCTCCAGCCTTGAGCGTGATGAAGGAGCCGATTTCTCCCAGCCATGCATCAAAAGCAACGACGTCCTGAGCGAGATCCCAGTTCTTGCCAGTCCATAGACCACTGACAACTACGGCAGACCCTTTGCGACCATCCTGCTGGTACGTCACCGTGGTCCATGGAATTTCATAGCCCAGACCCACAGTCCCTTCGGTGCGCCCAAGAAACTCAGGATGCTCGTACAGAACAGTCAGATCATTGCGAAGTCCTTCGCCGGCACTGCTCAGGAGAGGATCTTCATCAAATTCTGCCCGACGACATTTCCGGGGATGGTTTTCTGATATCTGGGTCATCACGATTTTTCCTTCCGATCAGGCGGCCATACCGGCCATATTCTTCAGTGTCTGGTTAAAATCCTTGGCACGATCAGGTGGCAGGCGGCGCGCAAACGTCACGCCTGCATCAAAAGCGAACCCGTACAACATGTCCGCAAAATGATTCCCGGCATCGTCATCATCAGTGGCAATGACGAACAGACTTCCTTCGATCTGCACCATATCAGCAAGATGCTCTTTCAAGGATGCGATGGTTTCTGGGCCCATGGCGCCCGCGATGGAGACATAAAGCGTGTCCGGCGTCCGTTCCTCATCAAGTGCAGCAAAAGAGAGAGCATCAATAGCGGCTTCGCAAACCACGAGGCGTTTGACCTGCGTGCCAGCTCCGGGTTTGAAACGGAACAGTGTCTTCACCGAGCCACCAAGACAGATATGCGTGTCAGGGCCACGGAGTTCAGCCCCACATACGGCACCGTTAGCATCAGTGTGCGCAAACCATGCGGCGTGATACCCGTCCCGAATGCAGCCCGCAGTCATGGCACGACGGACAACCCAGTCAGGGAGGCAGCGGTCTTTCGTCAGATAGTTCCAGACCTTGCCATTACGGTAGAGAGGCTTCTTTTCAGCCCAGCGCTCAGATGGCGCACGCAGATCTTCACGTTCTTTCTTCTGCGCAACATAGGCCGCACCTTCTGGTTCGATACCCACAAGGTTTCCCAATTCCACACAGACTTCACGAAACTTCAACTCAGGATTGAGCAGACGCATGAGATCAAACACATCACCCTTGCTCTGGTCGGCAATGCCGTAAACACCATACCAGCCACGATCACCATGGTTCACAATGATGATGTCCTGATTGTTGCGATACTTCAGGCATTTCCGGGTGCTTTTATCTTTGACCAGAAGATAGCCGTGCCGCTCCAGAAGCAGAGCGCAGGACACACCATTGCGGATCTTCTGACGATCACCGTCGGTAAGTTCAAAACGCTGGTAAGCCATGTGTTCTCTCCGTCATTGAATAGAGAAAGAAAAGGGAAACCCTTGCCCCCGGAACATTACTCACAATACCGAAAACGCTAGGAAAATACAAGAAGAAAACGAAATATACATGCAATAAATAACAAGTTTTATTTGCCAAAATCCAGAGAATACCCCTTGATCAGTAAGTAAATATCGACTGTTTTACTAGACCATATCCTGCCGGGGTTCGGGGCGGCGAGCGCCCGAGGCGGTTCCGAGAGTGGAGGGGATGGAGGCGTTTTTCTGAGCCACATCCTGCCATCGGCCAAGACAGCGCTTTGACCAGCTCGTCAACACCGGAGCGTCCTGAACAAGCCGGTCAGCGTGCGGGCAGCGCGGGGCTATTGCCCTGCGATGACCGCACGATGGCCAAGGCGCAGTGAGGGTCGCGGAGCCGCGGCAGCGGGGGCCTCTGGCCCGTGTTGATGAGCTGGTCAAAGGGTTGTCATACTGAAGCTGGATGCTCGGCCGTAATCCCCGGAACGTGCCCCCCTGACGCGCTCTTGCGCGTCAGGGGGGTTGAGGAAACGCCCCGCTCCCCTTCCCCACCGTTCGAACAATACCCGTAAGGTCGAATGCAATCACAAAATTGTGATCGATAAGGGCGTGGCGATTTTTGTTGTACGCATCTGGATCAGCTAAAACGGACAATGGGCGATTTTTTGCCAATCGCCTGCAACGATGGAGAATAGAAATGTTCGACGTTTTAGTTAGAACCAGCAAAAAGCTTGAGCTGAAACTTTTGCTGAAAAGTATTGTCCTTGTATCTGCGTTCGCTTCGAATAGTGAAACAGCCTACCAAATCATTAAATATACATTTAGTGAAATTTGCAAAGCACCTTGGGTATATGGTAATACTTGCGGAGTTATTTTCATTTCTCTTAGTTTTATCATCCCGATAATGAATGAGAGTAAATATAAAATTATGCTTCCGATCACTTTGTTTGTTTATAACCAATGCGCAAAAAGTCTCAAAGCAATACTCAGTGCCTGTTTCCTATGTTCTTCGGGAGAATGTGTAATCGTAATGAGGCATCTGCTCACGAATACTCCACCACTTTACGCGGTTATAACAATAATGCTGGGCTCGTACGCTATGAATTTTTTTGTGGATAAGCTGAAAGCTGACATCCATTCACAAACTGATCGGAGAAAATAGTGAAGGTAATTTTGCCTGACGAAGAGCCGGCTTGAAAACCGGCTCGGGAGACTACTGAATCTGATGTCCAATACTGATAACCCTGTTGAAACAGCCGATCTGAAGGCGATCGCCGAACTCCCAAGTGGGATCATCGTCGTTGTCGACAAAGACGGGAAAAACACTCTATCGACAATTAAGGATATCCTGCGACAACGCTCTGCTTTCATCCCTGAAGAGAAAATCTACCTTGTCGGTGACGGATTGAAAGCAGAAGATATCTGGCCACAGCAGATAGAAACAGACTCTCTGACAAGAGAGGCCGGCACGCTCATCATGCGCCAGAATTTCATTCTTTCTCTTGCTCAGAAAATGAACGCGGACATTTATGTCCTGATCCGTCTGCGTGATGAAAAAGAGTTTGTCTCCTGTCTGGAGTTAGCCATGTGCGGTTACTTCGTTATTCTGGGGGCACGATGGGAAAGCGGCACCCGGTTCCTTGAAGAGATGACCCATCATATCAACCGGCAAAGCGACATATCGATCCTCGCGGCTTTCCAAAGCATGCTCAAAGCCGTGATAGAAGTCCAACCAGAAGCGGCGGAAGACCTAAACCCCAGAAAAACCATCGTGCGCAGGATACAGCTGAACACCCAACCTGATACCTGACAGCATCGGGGCACTCTGTCGCTTCCCCTCTGCTTGCGCAAAGGGGAAGCCCAGCATGCGAAGAGCCTCAACAGGCAGCGGAGATCTTCGCCGCAATGACATGGTTTGTGCCAGGCACTCTTAGCCTTGCATTGAAATAGAAATCAATGAGATACATCTCTGTAGAACAACAAAGTGGGTCCGCCCGACCGAGATGCAGTTCGCACTTTTCCCTGTCAGCCTGTACCTGCAACGCATCTGCGCAGAAAAGAATGAATGGCGGTATTATGCCATGAGCATTCAACCTGACCTTTTTGGCGGCGCATTCTTAATGCGCCGCTGGGGCAGGATCGGAACGGGCGGTCATTTACGCCTGGACCAGTATGCAGACGAAGGTGCTGCGACTAACGCCCTTGCTCATCTGGCCCAGAAAAAACTGAAACGCGGTTACAGGGTTATTGCGCAGGATGCGCTTTTGTTTTCGTAACGCGTTTTGAACCGGGTTTTGGCCCCGGTTTTTTGCGCGGCGGAGCTGCTGGCTGAAGCTCAGCTTCAACAACAGCAGGTTTGATTTTTTTGGGAGATTTCCGCTGCGGCTCCTGAACAGTCGCCATAAGCGTTTTACTCACCTTTGGCTGGCGTTCCGGTTTTTCGGCCGGGGCGGCGACTTTCACCGTTTTTCTGGCTACGGGCTGGCGACTACTGGTGGGACCTTCAACCAGTTTGCGCAGAACAGGAGACGCCTTGAAGCGCACAGTGGCATGATCCTCGACCATCACCTTTGCTCCGGTTCGCGGATTCAGGCGCTGACCACCTTTCGCTGTAGCCTTTTTAAACGTCCCAAAACTGGGGAGTGTGAAAAACCCTTCTTCTTTGATCTGCGATACGATGGCTTCAATCAGTTCATTCGCGGCTATATTGGCCTTCACACCGGTACACCCAATGCTATCCTGAAGAACGGCTGCGATAAATGCTTTGCTCATTATAATTTCTATTCCTGGTGAATAATCAAAATGGATTTTTCATCGCATGAGTTACCTCATCAGAAGCAACGTGAGATGGCAAGTGTTTTCCAGACAGGGTAGTAATAATGCTATCTATCTGTTCTTTAAGAGCAAGAAGGTTGTTAAGACTTTCCTGATCCTGCCGGATGTCCAGTTGACCATATAATGCGATCCTCGCACTCCCATTCTCCAGTGTGAGTCCACCAAAAGTGATACTTTCCCCCTGATCGTGGAAAGGGATAAACGACATGGTTTAATCCTCCATTATCTGCTTCAGCGCATGTAGGCCAAGACGTATTCCCTGTCTCTCGAGCCTGTTCTGATAAGACTGACTCTGCCGCGCTCGGTAAGGACTACTCTCAGGTTCGGGCAGGTCCATGGCACGCACCTTCATATCTGCGGGTAAGGACGGGAACGGATCAATACCAACCGCATGAATTAACGCCGCGACACTGACGATGGTGCAGGTTGGCGTATCATTATTTTTGCAGACATAAACCCCTGCCCCAGCACTGGTCGGATCATAAACAGCTTTCCATGTGGAGCTGGGCACCAGAACATCATGTCCAATCCCGCGTGTACTGTCATGGAATGCTGGGCCTGTGACAACATACACTGCACCATCTCGTTGCGCGAGATGGCGGACTGCCATTTCCACACCTGTCCATATCCCTTCGTTGAGGGCGGCCGTCTGCGGTACGACATTTGCCAATGTAAACGTCTGTTCCTGTGCCTGAATAGTCGCCGCGTCCCCAGATGGCACCATGTGGCCTCGATCAAATCCAGATCGTCTGTAGTCTGACAGTACCGCGCCATCCCCTTCTGGAAGACGCCCATCCGCATGAAAACGGTTGGTCGTGCGCCCGATTGATGAGGCCGATGACACCGCACTGGCCGTGAGATATTCCGCAGACCAGAGTGGTTGATGCACCACGCCAGAGTTAAGAGACGCAAAGCCGTCATTGCACAACAAAGTTGTGCGTGGCGTCAGCTTCGGATTATCCAGCACGGGCATAACGCCATCAGGACTGAACTGTGGACAGGATTGACTCTGAGCAATCGCTGAGGCTTCAGGCAAGAACCCCACAAAACAAATCATCAGAAACAGTGAGCCTGATTTACGAAATGCTGTAGCTCCTTTCATGCGCGGGCGTCCAGAATGAGACGGCAGGCTGAACGCCGCGCCTTCAACGCCTGACGCCGCAATGATGCGCGCGCCGCATCACTCAGTGCATGATCACAGAGTTCGTCCGCCAGAACAGCCTCCTCCTGTAGATAAGTCCGAGCCGGACCAATACGTGGCACAGCAGAACTCCGGTGGAAAACAGGAGGAGCATACGTTGTGGTATCGAGGCGGGATAGAGATTCAAACATGGTCTTTTTTCCTGATGCCCTGGCGCCGCAGGCGTCTGGTTAATGTGGCAGCGAGAAGTATCACCGCATTGGTTGTGAATGGGCTTACCCGCAGGATGCTGGCCCACCTCAGATCAGGCTGAGTTGCCGGGATCTACATGGCTGGGGTTTGGCAATAACCGGAGTGCCCGAAGTCACCGGTCCGGTGGGATACTTCGCCATCAGAAGTGCGAGCTGAGCACGCTCGTGCTGTTCAATGTCCTGTCTTTCCTGAAGCCTGTAGGCATCAGACAATCTGGCATCCTTGACCCGACGCTGAATAATGGCTTCCACATCACACCATGTCCAACGCGGTGATCCGTGACAGCCAGCCCGTTCTATGGTCTCAAGAAAGCTGATACGACCTTCTGTGCTGTTAAAATACCGCGCACCAAAACACTCCCGATTGTAATGCGCGATAAAGCCCCACATATTGGAAACTTGGTGATAAAGACGCTTGTTCCAACTCTGATGTGGCATTCCTTTTGCGATAAACCCAAGGATCGCGTTCCCCAGTTTCGCTTTCTCTTCCGCGCTATCGTATTGTGTTGCCGTGAGGTCCGCCCCCTCTATGAGAGGCAAGCGCATTTTAAGGAAGCTGATACCCTGCGTCATGCCGCCTCCTGATGTGGCATAACTCTATAATGCCGATGAAAGCGCTGCACGTCCGGCAGGTCCGGATAGTCCGTCCCATCCTGTTCATCATCAAGGCAGAGGAGGCGGGAAACTGAAATCTCCATTTCGAACCCATCCGCCAGACGTCGTATGACAGCGGTATCAGATCGGCCTGAAATAAAGCGATCCTGCCAGAAGCCTGTTTTGTGTTCGCGACAGGCCGCGGCGTAAACGCCGTTTCGAAATGCGACCACAATCCATTTGAGGGGTGCATTGGACTGTCTGGCGCGGTGCAACATCGATGGTAGCCGATAAATAGACCCCACACGGATCGGGCCAACACGCAGCGGATTGGAAGAGGGCGCAAACCAGCGCCCTGCATAATATTGTCTGAGCATGTTCTCTCCTAGCGCCCAGCCATGACAAAATGCTGCACCATCCGGACCGGATGATCTTCAGCGATGCCCGCGAGGAAGGTGGGCGCACACAAAATCATGACCATCGTCCCGGCAAGCCCCAGTGCGCCGACTATAAACCCGGCACATTCGAGGTAATTTTTGGCTGTGGGCGACAGAGGAATGTTTTTGCCAAGGTTTTTAGGCAGGCGTCTCAACCGGTAGCGCAGGGATTTTTCGGGATAGTCTTCTGCCGGAACGCTCAGCACAAGTGTTTCCCGATTGATCTCCATGAGGGTTTTCAGGCCCACTTCAACCAGATGTTCACCTGTGACTTTCTGATACATCTTGCCACGCGGATTATGGGCAAGCCGGAAAAACGTGTTGATCCCCAGCATCCGGAACGGGACCGGTTTGCGAAGGATTGTTCCATTTTGGATATTCGTATTTGCCGGAATGGTATCGGACATGACCGCATCTCCTCAGGTCTTTATTTATTTTCTGACCTGATCCGAGCCTCATGGGGCGATGGGCATGACAAGGGCGGCGCGTGCGCCGGGAGCTTGCGACGAACCCTTTTCATGCCCATCGCCCCATGAGAGCGATCCTTTATTTTTTTTGTTGTTTTGTTTTTGTGTTTGTTTTTTGATTTCCGTCCAAATCTGCACGCTGAAGACCAACGTGCAGATTTGGACATTTCACCGACACTGCAATCAGTGCGCCGGCACCAGATCAAATGGTGTCAGAATGGTCGCCCCAGTCCAGGCACAATGGTGCAACACCATGGGTACACCATCGACGACACTGTAATATCCGTGATTCTTTTTTCTCTGGATATCCTCTGCAGTTAACTTCGGGATGGCTCTTCGCGCACCAAAATCAGATAATGCTGTGAGGCGATCTGGATAGGGGCCATGCCAACTGGTCGATAAAGGGGCGTCGTCCTGGGTGCGAATAAAGATACCGTTAGCACCACATTTGATTTCAACACGTTTGCCGTCATGCAAAATAAGTTCAGAGTTTTTTATATCTTTCACAACGCAATGCTTTCGAAAAACTCCCGCATCCGCGGGAGATCGGTTATGCGCGCAGGAATAGGCCTGTTTAGCCACATTCTGCATTGGGCAGGGATCGCTCCGGGATAAAGTCCGTAAGCCGTGCTGCAAGCACGGTGGGGAGCTGTTGCTTTGCTGTGTAAGCTGCACGTAGTGCAGCCTGATCGGAACAGTGGAAACGGCTCTGGAACCTGGGACTAAGGGCCATAAAGGCTAATATAACCAACTGATCCGAATACTTCGGTCCACGGCGTAGAGACGTAGCGGTGACAATCTGATTGCAGGTCAAACTCTTTGTTAATGAACCGTGAGGTCCATTCTTCAACCTCGGAAGTCTCCGGACCATGCTCCCATTTAACAATCAGGCTGCCCCAGTGTGCCTTTCGAACACTGAATCTGGTTGCAGGGAAGTGCTTTTTAAGGAGCTTGCGAATGTTTTTCGCGGCAAGAACTCCCCCACTTTCTGTCCCCTGCTCCAGATCCACATACTCTGAACTGGTTTTCAGCGCTTCAACTTCCTGGGCGAAAATGCGCGCTTTTTCCTGTGCCTGTTTTTCAGCTTCCATCCTGATCTGTTCTGCATGATCCAGTAATTTCTTTATGTGATCAGCATCCGCAAATCCCGCATCCGGATCAAAGATTGTCCACTGGACGCCATGCAGAATACATTCAGGAAGGCGTCTGGAAATGTGGCCGGATTCAAAAACAATATCAAACTCAGCCCGGCCTCCACTGGATACCACACCCTGGCTCCATGCACGGACAGTTTCAGGGCGTTGTTCACCATGGATATTAAACACATAACCGCGCCCACGATTGTAGAGGCAGGTTGAAACCATGGTTCCAATTGAAACATGAGGGCAGCTCACTGGAGGGGACATCTGATCATTCCTTTATTTTGATGATGTCCTTCGCGCGTTCATACATGCGGGGCCGGGTCAAAACCCCGGGGGTGGCCCCCCCGCCCGGGCGGCCCTGTTGCCCCGGCCCGCCGGTGGTGGCGCGCCTTATTTTTTTGGGGGGGTGGTTTTCCGGGGGGTG
>NZ_JBDOBO010000039.1:0-7491 GCF_047723935.1 Gluconobacter sp. | reverse complement strand
CCGGGCCCCGCATGTATGAGAGCCAATTATTTATCCGTTGGTGATTTCTCCATGATCGTCTCTCCGGTTTCAATGAAGATCTCGGTTTTATCGGGAAGTATCGCGATCAGATCAAAGGCATCAGGATCAACGTCGCAACCAGGTTCTGTGCTGCCAGACTGGATCGCATCCCGAACATTCGCTACAAAACTACGGAATGTATCACGCGCCTCATCAACGGATTCAAATTGAAGTGCGATCTCATTTCCGGCTTCATCTGTTTCGTGCCAGTTATTAAACCCAAGTTCGCGGCATTCGAATACTGTTCCAACAGGATACTGTGGTATCATTGGCTCAAATACCGCTATTATCAGGTGTCAGTGATGGTGCAGAGATATACTGTGCAGTTACATTCAACCAGAATTTGCCATTCACCGTAGCTTCAAGTGCTTTACGAACGCATTCAGCGCTCAGGAATTCCGCGCCATCGTCAGCGCCAAAAGATGCCTGCTTCATGTCATACCAACCTTCGGGGTTGATCTGAGGATCTACTTCTTCAGCATACGCAACCAGATGATCGGTGCCCTTTTGCCCGGCAAGGCCCGGAGTGCCGTTTGACATGAGGTAGACACCGAGATCGCCTACCAGCATCAAACCGGGCGGTATCTTCGTAAGGTCCAGATCTTCACTGGTGGGATATTTGGCCGTCACACCTTCACGATGAAAGGTTTTGTCACACAACTGCGCAAAAGTTGGTGTGTGTTCTGTAGCCGCTTCTGCATGGGCAAGAAGGCGGGTGACCAGCGCGTGATCAAAATGCAATTTCATTGGTAATCCTTTGTATGTCCTGACATCAGGGCATAAAAAAAGGGTAGAGCAATCTACTGCCGCACCCTATTAAGATGTTCTGGTAAGCTGCCAATGTCCTGGCTGGTTCATGTGGCGACGGGTTATGCTGTATTGTTTTTCATTTTTGATGGCACTGGCGTGGTATTGCTCTTGCTCAGTATTCGGATGTAAGCATGACGACTTTACTGGGATCGCTATCGGCCACAACGTAAAGCCTCAGTTCCGCCAGTGGAAAATCCGTATGCTCCAGACGCTGACGATACAGGATGTTGGCCTCGCGCTCGCCGTTTCCGTCCGTGCATACAACCTCGGCGCAGTGTTTGGTAAGATCAACCCTAAGCGTCCAGCACTCGAACTCAGCGCGTCTGACGGCTGGAACCAGTCGCGCGCTCGCCACAATGTCCAGCAGCCACGCTGCGCCATTTTTGGCCAGATACGCCGCACCGTCCGTCAGGATCAGACCCATCGTGTATCGGTAATACCGGGTCGTGCCGATAAACTGCGCGAGCGTCTCGGCCGTGATTGTGTCAGGCCGGGTGTATTCAAGTGTCGCAGACATGTCTGAATCCTTTTGGTTTTGTCACAGTCTGCTGCCTGCCCGGGACGGTGGCCGTGCGCTCAAACGCGGCGCGCAGCGCCGGGAGCGAAGCCCCACCGTTTGAACGCACGGTCCCGTTCTGGCAGGCGCACTGTTCGTCTGTGTCGTTGGGTTTTCTCGTTGGAATGTTGGTCCGCTCATATGCGTCCATTTCTGCCGGCAGTCGTCTTATACGCGCTACACCAGCCAATTAGGCTGCAATGGCCAACGCACCCGTTGGGGAAACGGACTGTGAGGATGCCGCGTGCGGCGAAACCCTCACCATCCATCGTGCCGGTGCGATCGCCCGGGCCCAGTCCGCGAAACTCGGGATGTGGCCAAGGTCATCCAGAACATGCTGTTCGCCAATCAGGCGCACCGGAACGGTGCGCCCGGCCGAATTTGTCATGGTGACGCCAAAGACCTGTTCGGCCATGAAAATACCTTCGGCATGATGGCGAAGTGCTCTGTGCCGCATGTCGGCCAGAATGGCTTTCGAGCCGTCAAACCAGTCATGAATCGCCTGATAATCCTCGGGAACGCCGCCCCATTTTTTTGCTGTAATGGATGCGTGGAAATAACTATGCGCCATATCCGCCTCCCTCGCCTCAATAGGTGTGCATGAAGTCTTCATGGGAAAAATAGTTTTCGGTGTGAGACACCGTGATCGTATCTGTAACCGGATCAAAGGTGACTTCACCGGAGCCGCCTTCGTTGTTTTCCCAGCCACTATGCTCTACAGCCACATACTGCATGGCGAGAGTTTCCATTACTTCGCTTAACGGTGCAGTATGGTTGGTGGTCTCTGCGGACGACCAGTCAACGAGTTTTGTCTGCACGGGGACCGTCAGGCTTTCCTGTCCCTGCCCACCTTCAACGGTGCACGCCTCCACGCCACCGGAATCACCATAACCATCGTAGCGGATAACGACTTTCGTAATGCCACACGCTTTCAGAGCTGCCATGACGGTCGCTCTGTCTTCAGTCCGGGTTTCACGCTGAAGCTGATTATAGCGATCCATCTGTTCAAGAATTGCCGTTGTTTCGGTCATATTTCCTGTTCCTTGTTCTGTTTTTTCTGATTGCAGGCGAGCGGTCGGGCCTCCCTGCATTGGATTTAGGCAGCAAAACGACGGGCTGGAGGCGCACCACTCAGCACCGCGCGAGCGTGGCGTGTGCGGCTCAGAGAAAGCTTCAGGGGCTTGTCGTGGCGACCATCCCAGCTCAACCCCTCACAAGGGATCAGCACCCCCGCCCTGCGCGCATCCTGATCACGCTGGAAGCACACACGCTCGTTCCCGCCCTCAGGGCGGCAGCAGGGCTGGCCCACAGATGCCCCGCAGCCACGACATGCCATCTGGTAGGCCGGATCGCCATCAGGCCATTCGTGATGGCAGCGCCGGCACGTCAGGGAAGCATCGACACAGGCCCAGCGTGACGGATCTGGTTTTTTGAGAGCAACAGGCAGGAAGGTAATCGGACACATGGCATTCTCCTTTTCTGAATACCTGCTGCCTGCCGGGACGGCGGACACGCGCTCAAACGCGGCGCGCAGCGCCGGGAGCGAAGCCCCACCGTTTGAACGCGCGGCCCCGTTCTGGCAGGCGCGCTGTCTGGTCTGTGTTTTTGGGTTTTTGTCTGGAACCGGCCGCCGTCAGGCGGCGATCCGCACCACCTCAAGGTGGCTGTCAAGATGGGCTTTCACTGCAGCCCGCGTGTCAGGATCGGCATCATCGGACACCAGAACCCTGCCTGCCTGTTCAAGCAGAGCGTCCTTCACCTCAGCTGAGTCTTCTTCCTGTCCTTCCGGGGCATTGGCCTCACCTGCGTCAGCGGTTTCTGTCGGCGTAGCTTCAGCCTCGTCCGGCCCTTCCAGACCAGTTTCATACAGTTGTTCTTCAGCGGTAAGCAGGTGATCAAATTCACCCTCTTCCTCATCGTCGGCCTCATGACCACCTCTCAGAGAGGCCAGCCTTTCAGCGTTACGCACCATAGCGGTCAGTTCCGCTTTCCAGTCCTCGGCAGCAGACCCAAACCCGGCCTGCTCGGGCACCCACCGACCCTCTGTCCCCACATGCGCCATGATGGCAGTCCGCATCTCTTTGCCGGTGTTGCGAGGCAGGAGTTTCAGTGCCTTGCCTGCCTCCATGATGGCAGGTTTGCTGAAGCATTTGAGGAAGTCGTCGAACGCCATATTGGGCATCTGCGCATCGGCGTCGAACAGCAGCCCCATGAGCTGGGCCGTTAGACCACTGCCGCTGTGCTGGCTGATCGTGCAATTTGCGACGTTCTTGAGCACGGCCACCGCTTCCTGTCGTAGGAGTGCAGGCTCGCGGATCAACACACCTTCGGGAAAGAGCGTGGCCAGGGCGGTCTCCCGCCGGGTCATCTGACCATAATGTTCTTGTTCAGGGGTATGCACTTTGACATTCTGCCCCCCAAGGGCGAGCAGCAGGGCCGCAACAAGATCCCACGGGTCTACGTCCTCAGCAACCGCATCAAGTGCCGCATGCAACGCCTGTGTGCGGATCAAGCCCAACATGGTCAGGCCTGTGCCAGAAATGGCCGCACGCTCTTTAGGAGCCGCAACGCTAGCAGGCACAATGCTGCGCGGGGGCACAGTCCCTTCCTGTTCTTCCAACGCCTGCGGCCGCAACGGGATTTCGTCGATCTTCAGGGTGTTGGGATTGAGGAAATACCCCATCACATCGGTTTCTTCAGCCACCATCCAGTGCAGCACCCGCTTGTAGCCATCTGGCGCCGCCGCCTGCCCGTAGTCTCCGACCTCCATCCTGACCCCGCCCTCGGGCAGACAGTCGGCCAGCCACTGTTCCTGTGCGGCGGCATAGGCCGAGCCATCCTCGGTAAAGCGGTTGTCCTTCCCGCCTTCGCCAAACAGGTCTTCAGCCCACACCACGCCACAGGCCTTCGCCGTAGTCTCATCAAAGCGGGCATCCACCGCCATATAACGTGCCTGTTTCAGGAAGCGGGCAAGCTCACGCCAGGGCACCGTGTCCTCGGTATCTTCGGCGTTCAGACGATACTTGGCCGGGTCCGCATCCTCCTCGACCATATCCTCAAAGATTTCGGCCCATGCCGCGCGCTGTTCTTCCACCGGGGCTGCGGCAATCACCTTCAGGTCATTAAAGTCCGGGCCACGCCCCATATCGATGGCGTGCAGGATTGGGTCATGCAGCCCCGCCAGAAGCGACAGGCGTTTCAGATAGGCCGGAGTGACCATCAGCGCGCGGGAAATTTGAGCGTCTGTATACGCTTTTTCGCGGCGGGCCTTATCGACAAAGCGCCATTGCTCACTCTGCGTCATCGCCTCGCGGATGATGTTTTCGGAACCAGACGCCAGCCCATCCAGTTTTTCATCAGCGGACGTGACTATGACGTGCATTTCACGCATTTTCGCGAGGACACATGCCCTGCGACGACGATGGCCCGCGACGATCATCAGCTGGCCGTCAGGCAGTTCGCGCACCAGCGGGGCCTGCAGGAGGCCCACCACCTTGATGTTATGGGCAAGGCGTCGATCGGCTTCAACATTGGGGGCTGAGGTGCGGGGGTTTTCGGGATTGTCGAGAAGGGTTTTAGGATCGACGACGCGCAGTTCCATGGAAAAGCTCCTGATCATGGGGAAAACTGGCAGGTGATTGCGTCAGAACTGATCTGCTCTTTTTATCAATCACCTGATGTTTTCTGCGCGGTCGCAGCTTGGGCGGGCGGGCAAGGCCGCGCCGTCAGGCGCGCAACGCCTGGCACTTGCGCACCCGCCCACGCTGTGGCAGCCGCTTTTTGATCTAGTCTTGGGTCTCAGTTATTAACACTTAATGAGATATAAATGAATAATTAACATTCTATAATTAAATTCATGCAGGCTTATTTATCGGAATAATGACCTTGAATTCAATTTTTACTGGCTCTACCGTAATGACATGAAATCCAGCAATCCACCCAAAAATCACCACTATATTCCACAATTCCTTTTAACGCAGTGGACTGTTAACGGACGCCTCAATCGCTATACCCAACCATCTCCTGGTAAAATCATCTGTCATAATAAACCCACAAAGGCGACCGGGTTCGAGCAACGTTTATATGAAATACCAATGTGTCTGGCCAGTTCAGCACAAGACGTCGAGACGCGCGTAATGCAGCCCATTGATGATGCTGCTGCCACCACTCATAAAATGTTACTTACCGAGACAGGTTTCAATAATCTTACTGTTAAACATAGGATAGCGTGGGTAACGTTTATTCTATCGCTTACACTCCGCACCCCAGACAATTTTTCTGCTTATCTACGTACATTTAACACAATAGACCTGAGCAATACGCAACACCGCGAGCTACAAGAGAGTTACGAAAAAACCAAACTGCCAAATGATCCAGACAATTATGAAGACTATTTAACAGCCGCACACCCAGAAGAAATGCAACAAGGCGCATTTTATGCTTTTAAATACTCCATTGAAAATAAGCCCCTTATTCATTACATTACTAATATGCTTTGGTTTGTTCTTGAAATTCCTAGTGGTTCGTTCCTATTGTCAGATGAACCATTGTTGATGTCGAATGGAATCAAATACAGTAATGGCCATATTGTTATTCCTATAAGCCAAACAAAACTATTTTTAGCGACAAACAATATGCTAACATATTTACAGATAAAGAACTTGAATGAAGAGTTGACCCGCAGGGTTAACATGCAGATTGTCAGTGGCGCCAGACTTTTTGTTGCCTCTCGTGATGCTAATAACAATGAATTCATTCGGAAATATTTTTATAAACAACCCAGAAAGTCGATAATACAATACGCCGAAGAACACTTCTCTTCTGGACGGACAAAGTCATAGCGCGACAGTTTATTTCTGTCTGGCGGTATTCCCCAATATAGTTTGATCGCTACCCCGGTCCAGATTTCCCTCAAACGCCTCAGAGGACATTGTCCAGCAGGAAGTTACAATCGGCCCGTGGCACTGGTGTTCCATTACCACAGGCTAGCAGATTAAGCCGGGTCAATTTCGGCTCCCCTGTCAGCATACTGCTTCAGGCCGCCACCATCTCTCTCGTGATTTTTTGGGTTGTGCGGCCGCCTACGCCAATCAATAGATCGGCCGAAATTCCCCAAGCTTCACGGATACGGTCGATCATTGCGACGGACAGAGCGCGTTGTTCGCTCAACACTTCGCTCGCTCGGGGCTGAGAGCCAATGACCCGTCCAAAATCAGCCTGCTTCAATCCATTTTGCTCCATGTAAAAGCGGAGGACTTCAACTGGCTCGGCTGCTGGAACAGCATAATGCTCCCGGTCATAGGCATTGATCAATGTAGTCAGAACAGCAAAGCGGTCAGCTTCGGGTGTTCCTGGGGCAGGCTCAGTGTCGAAATACTGTTCGATCTCTTTGACCGTCCAGTCATAGTCCGCATCAGTGCGGATCGGTCGGATATCCATCATCATCACACTGTCTCCGGGTTGATTTTATCGTACTCGTTATGATTACCAACGAACTTGATGAGCACGCGCTTGTGCAAGTAGGCAACGCGGACAATAAGACGGTATTTGTTGCCGCCAATGTTGAAGATAACGCGGTTGTCAGCCACGAAGTCAGCGCTATTAAACTGTGCGCGAATGTCTGCCGGCCCCGCCCATTCTGCCTTGCTGACAAGAGCATACCAAGCCTTGAGGGGACCTTCTGCCTGTGGGTGCGTAGCCCAGAAGTCCCTCAGTGCTTTGAGCGCAATCACGTTCATAGGGAGTGTATAGAATATTCCCATTCTGGGATCAATAGAAATGTTCCCATTCTGGGATATTTCAGCCGGCAGGAATGTTCCCAACAGCTACGCTTACATCCTGTAACATTAGACTCCGCGCAGACACTACAGGCGATAATGATCCTCTCGTAGCTGTTAACGTCGATCTGCTCCATGGTGCAGCGCCTCTCAGGGGGTGGTTTCATGCTCGCTCCAGTATGCCCTGCCGCGGTGTGGCGCCGGCCGGCGGGGCGGGCTAACGCCGCCTCCCAGAGGGGGCGGTGCGCCGCCCAAATAGGATGGGGGAATAGCAAGGCCTCATTATCC
>NZ_JBDOBO010000038.1:0-24287 GCF_047723935.1 Gluconobacter sp. | reverse complement strand
CACGCTTTTGCGATTGTCTTGTCGGCCTTCATGATCCCTGCATATAGGTCGCAAAGTCGCCACAAGACAGTCTTTGACGCATTTCTTGCTGCTTATTTAGATTTTAAGTGCGTATTTCAGGAGTCGGACGGTTTGCGCGTGCTCGTGGACGCTAGCGACTCTTCGCTGTGGATTGCTTTGTGAGCAATCGCGACAGCTGTCGGAGATGGATCCGCAGGTACGAACTTCATGTTGTACCATGTGCCATCTTCATTCGAGATCAGAAGATCCGCGTTGATCTGGCGGGCAAATCCACGGATCAACTGAATGCCGATTCCTTCTCGCCTGTTGCGTGACTCCGTAGCGCGTGAGGCTTCAAGTCCGATTCCGTCATCCCCAAGCTCGAACGCCACTAATCCCGTTTTATCGGCGGGAGGATTTTGGACGCGATGAAGGGAAATACGAATGATACCGGATCGATTTTCCGGAAAGGCATAACGAAGGGCGTTGCTGACGACTTCGGTGACAATCAACGCAACTGGCACGGCCTGATCTGGCGAGATCAGGACGTGTTCGATGTCCAGCTCCAGCCTGATCCGCGTTTGCGTATTCATGCTGTGGGCCGAAAAGAGAATTGAACAGAGCTCTTCCAGAAAGCTCTGAACATCCAGAGCGGACAAACCATTTTCAGAATACAGATAGCGATGCAGTGTCGCGAGTGCGCGTACCCGGTCTCGTACCAGTCGAAATTCCTCTCGCGCTTCATGAGAGCGAATGCGGCTGGCCTGAAGATTCAGCAGTGATGCAATGACCTGAAGATTGTTCTTAACCCGGTGATGAATTTCCCGGATAAGCATGTCCTGATGGTGTGCGGATTTCTCCAAGGCCTGCTCATGGCGTGTCAATCGGCGCGTTGCTCTAAGAAAGGCGCGCTCCAGGTGTCGAATTTCCAGTGGGATAGAGCGGTTAATTCTTGGATCGAAGGGCGCCCCTCGCCTCCAGTCCGCTACTGCCAGAGCAAGCCTTTCCAATGGCTCGACAAGAAAGGTTCGGGCAGCCCAAGCTACGATGAGCAACTCCAGAACCAGAAGAGTGGCAATCAGACTTACGCGAATCAAAAAGATATTAAGGGCACGGTTCTCTTCACGGGTGCGCTCAGTGGCAACCAGCAGGCTTACTGGGCCATAGGCGTTCTGCAGCACATAAGTTGTGCCTTGGGACGTGAACGAGTCATGCAAGGCATGATTGGTAAGATCTCTTTTGAGGCGATCATGAACAGCAGGAGGCAGCGTGGGAATGTAAGGGTGATCCGGGAAGAGCGAAAAAATCGACCCATCTCCCATCATGAGAAGATGTCTCGCGTTGTCATTTACACCGAGGAGTAGTCTCCCATCCCCGACAGGCAGATGACTACGCTGCCAACCAAGTGTTCGTACCGCGATAATGTATCCTGCTATCGTTCCCTGGCTCATTAGGGGAACGACGAATCTTACCAGAGGGCCACGTCCCCCTTTGATAACATCCACGCCGATATTAGGGCGTTCAGCATTTTTGGCCAGCGTTGTAAGAAGTTGGCCTGAAGGGCAGATCGCGGGGTCTTGAGAAGACGGCGGTGGGAGCACAACAGAGGGATGTCCCTGCGCGTCTGTCAGCATCAGGGAACAATAGTGATGCTGTGAAATCGTTTGGACCAGGCCGAATTCGCGGAGTGCGGTTTCTGCGGTTATATCGCGGTCGGCCAGCATATCCAGAACGCTGTGCGTCTGATCCAGATCACTTGACAGTTCAGAGAGCGCAGCCTGGGCATCGCGTTCGGTTCTGGCCAAAGCGTTGCCAACATTTTCCTGATAGCTATGCCAGGCCAACAGACCTGCGATTGTCGCAAGCGGAAGCGTTGTCGCAACAATCAGAGCCATTACACGGGCCCCGACCGTATCGAACATACGCACACTGCGAAAAACCATTTTGCGATAAGGAATGACGGAACCCTTTATGACCTGCCACCCAGGATCTCAGGCCGGGCTTCCTGTGCAATCACTTTTTCCGGTCTTCTTCGATCAGCTTTAAAAGCTCTTCAGGAATAGGTTCGCTCGCAACATCGTCAAAGAGCTGATGCAGTCCACGACTCAGCCAGATACCAAAAGGAGAATCCTGATCATCCCCTTTGGATTTTCCGGATGAGGATTGGGACTTGTCTCCTCCGGTCATTTTCTAGTCCTGAGTCTCTCTGTGACAACGCAGAATAATCGCCTCTGCTCCCTGCAGACTGTCGATTTGGCCAACCGCTCTGTGAGAGTTGCGTAGCCAAGCGACAGTAAAGAACTGTTTACAAAAACGGTACACTTACCGCAATCGCTTCAATTCCGAAATGGGCGAAATACCAACGTTCCCATGAGGCAAAGAGTTCATCACTGCTTATGAGAAAAGGAGATCGTCCGCAGACTGTCCAGCGCGATGACGGACATCGATCGCGTCACGTAGCGCCTTCACCTTAACGCGCAGCTTATCGTTGCTTGGCATATCGCCAGTCATCCAGGCTTCCAGCTGACGGCGGGCACGGAAAACGCGGCTCTTAGCTGTACCGACAGCGCAATCTGTTGCCTCGGCCAGAGCTTCGTAGCTCATGCCCTGAATAACAACCATGACAAGGGCTTCCCGCTGGTCGGCTGGCAGGCGGGAAAGAGCCAATGACAGGTCTTTCAGAGCGAGCCGGTCTTCATGGGTTGCCGGGCTGGCAAAGGTTGAAGCCGGCACATCATCGATGTCGGTCGTCTCGCGACGCTTGCGCAGGTCGGAAATAAAGCGGTTACGCAGGATGCGATGCATCCATGCTGAGAAGTTTGTGCCGGGAATAAAGCTGTTCTGGGCGGCCAGAGCGTTGCACACGGCGTCCTGAATAAGGTCCTCCGCAGCAGCGCGGTTGCGCGTCAGGGACAGAGCCTGCACACGCAGCTTCGGTAGGATTGCAATAACCTGATCATGGAACGTCATGGGAAATACTCCTGGTTTCGTCCTGTTTCATGGGATCAATGAACAGGGTTCCAGGATCGTTGCATCCCGATGTAAGTTTTTTTCGAATTTCTGGAAAAATAATAATTTTCAACAGGTTAATGGGTGGATTCTTGAGGAGTTTGCCCGTCCGCCAGAATAGAAAGCTGGCTTCGCGCTCTTGAAACCCGCGCCTTCATGGTTCCTGGGGGGACATTACAGATACAGGCGGCCTCGTCATAAGAGAGTTCCTGTGCGCCTACGAGGATAATGGCTTCCCGCAACAGATCCGGAAGTCTCCAGATCAGTTCTCCCAGATCCGTGACGGCATCCCTTGCGCTTTGCATTGAGGGTGTTTCGGTTGAGAGCGGCATATCCATCTCGACATCCTGCATGATTTCCTGCTCACGCGAGGAGCGTCGGCGTTGTTCGTAGAAAGCATTTCTCTGAATTGTGAAGAGCCAGGCTTTAAGTGTGGTTCCTGGCTGAAACTGCGTCTGTGCAGCAAGCGCGCGAACGACCGTATCCTGTACAAGGTCATCAGCCGTCACGGCGTCGCGCGTCAAAAACCGTGCGAAACCACGAAGGTCTGGCAGTGCTTTCAGCAACTCCTGATGAAAGGAAGTGCCTCTTTTTTCCTGTACAGCCGTCTCAGGCTCGGAAACAGGTGCCGTCAGAGGGGGTATCCTTTCGGGAAGGTGAAAGCTGCAAGTGCAGACAGACACTAGGCGTATCCGGTCGCTCGTGTCATGATTATTCAATCGCCACAAACGGATAGTCCTTCATAAGGTTTCCGCGCGGCTGTCTAATTATCAAGAGGCTGAGGATCCATGGCTGACACGTCACGTCACGAACTCATTGCGGCGGTACCGTATGCTCGCCGTTTTGCCCGTGCCCTGGCTGGAGATCAGGCACAGGGAGACCAGTTGGTAGCCAGTGCGCTGAAGGATTTTCTTGCGGAAGAGAAATCTGATCTCCCTCCCCGGCTGGCACTGTATGGCAAGCTTGTGCAGGCGTTCTCAGAGCGGAACGCCGATCGCCCGGACATGACCCTTGTTCAGAGAGCTCTGATGCTTCTGACCTCTCTTGAAGAGCAGTCCCTGGCTTCTGCGGCACGGGCACTTTCAATTTCTGAAGAAGATGCTGCGGCAAATCTGGCTGTGGCACGGCAGGCTCTTCAGGGCATTGCGCAGACGACGGTCCTCATCATTGAAGATGAGCCAATTATCGCCATGGATATTCAGGATCTGGTCGAGCGTTGCGGCCACAAGATCGCTGGCGTTGCTTATACGGAGGCTGATGCGGTGAAGTTGGCTGCCGAGACCAAGCCGGGGCTTATTCTGGCCGATATCAATCTCGGAGGTGGCGGTGACGGCATGCATGCGGTCGGGCGTATTCTGAAAACACATGAAACGCCTGTTATTTTCGTTACGGCTTATCCAGAGCGTTTGCTGACCGGAGAAGCGCATGAGCCCTCCTTCGTGATTACGAAACCATTCGAGCCGATGGCGTTGGCTGTAGCGACCTATCAGGCCGTCACGGGTGGGATAAAGTCCGTCTGAGACAAAATCAGGCTTTGGGTGCCTTGCGGGCAAACGTTCCCTGCGACACATAGGGGATATGTCGGCACCCATTCTTCTTCTTCAGAATATTACTTACACTCTTGGCGGACGCCCGCTCCTTGATGGCGCCGAGCTCGGCGTTCTTCCGGGCGAGCGCATTTGCCTTGTGGGGCGGAATGGCTCCGGTAAGTCTACACTCCTCAAGATCGCGGCTGGCGACATTGTTGCTGACGACGGGACCCGGTTTGTACAGCCGGGCGTCAAGGTGCATTACCTTGCGCAGGAGCCTGATCTGACGGCCTACTCTTCCACCTTCGATTATGTCGCAGATGGGCTGGATGAGACGGAGCACTATCGGGCTCGATCCATGCTCGCTGAACTTGGCATGACAGGTGACGAAGGGTGCGAACGGCTATCTGGCGGTGAGGTTCGCCGTTGCGCCCTCGCCCGCGCCTTGGCTGCGGAGCCAGATCTTCTGCTGCTGGACGAGCCGACAAACCATCTGGATCTTCCGACGATTACATGGCTGGAAAAAGAGCTGGCCTCATCGCGCTGCGCCATGATTGTCATCAGCCATGATCGACGCCTTCTTGAGACGTTATCCCGAAGTGTGGTGTGGCTTGAGCAGGGCAAGACGCGGCGTCTGGACCAGGGGTTTTCGCGCTATGAAACTTGGCGCGATGAGGTTCTGGAGCAGGAAGAACGTGATGCTCACAAGCTGGATCGTCAGATCGCTCGGGAAGAGGACTGGATGCGCTATGGCGTGACAGCGCGCCGGAAGCGTAATGTCCGCCGTGTCGCTGAGCTGGCGTCCTTGAGAAACAACCGCCGAGAAATCTCCGCGCGCGGCACCAGCACGCTGCGCATGTCTGCGACGGAAGCAGATGGTGGCGGCAAAATTACGATCGGTACGGAAAGCCTGGGATGGGCGTATGGGGATCGCACGATTGTAAAAAATCTCGATCTCAAGATTCTGCGCGGAGACCGTTTGGGGTTGGTTGGCGCCAATGGTGCAGGAAAGACCACTCTTATTCGTCTTCTGACCGGTCGCATGCCCCCGCAGGAAGGATCTGTTTATATCGGACCGTCTGTTGCCATGGTGACGCTGGATCAGCAGCGTGAAAGTCTGGACCCGACCAAAAGCCTTTCTGACACCCTTACAGGCGGCAGTGGGGATATGGTTCAGGTCGGGAATGAGAAGCGTCACGTTATCGGATATATGAAGGACTTCATGTTCCGTCCGGAACAGGCACGTACGCCCGTTGGAAAATTATCTGGTGGTGAGCGGGGGCGTCTTGCTCTTGCGTGCGCGCTGGCCAAGCCATCCAGCTTGATGGTGCTCGATGAGCCCACCAATGACCTTGATCTGGAAACGTTAGATCTGTTGCAGGAAATGCTGGCGGACTATGCGGGGACCGTTCTTCTGGTCAGCCATGATCGTGATTTTCTTGATCGTGTAGCGGGATCTGTTCTCGTATCCGAGGGCGATGGACAGTGGATCGAGTACGCCGGTGGCTATTCGGACATGCTGGCTCAGAGGCGCGGTGAAGCCCCTGTTGAGCGTCATTCAGAAGATCGGGGTGAGAATGACCTTGTATCAAAAAACACTGTAAAATCAGAAAAGAAGCAGACGAAGCTTAGTTATAATGACAAGCGGACCCTTGACCTTCTTCCCGGCAAAATGACTAAGCTTGAAAAGGCTATTGTTACGTATCGCGAGGCATTGTCTGACCCCGTGCTTTACAGCAAGGACCCAGCAAAATTCACCAAGATCAGTGATGCTCTTCAGGCGGCAGAGTGTGAATTGACTGACGCCGAAGAGCAATGGCTTGAACTGGAAGCCAAAAAAGAAGAGCTGGAAAGCCAGTAAAAAATAAGGTTTTCAGGCCTTATCTGCTACCGGGATAAGGCCTGAGAGCTCCATAGCTTTGCGAGACGCATGGATGCTTTCGGTGACGCGGATTGCCGCATCGAGCGCTCGGATTCCAGCTTGGGCATCAACCAGCACTGGTGCACCGTTAAGGCATGATTCAGCAAAAGCTTCGTGCTCTACGGCAAGGTTGTCGTGGTCATGCCAGCTGATGGCTTCGCGTTTGAAGCCTCCAGTTCCCGGTAGAGGGAGGCCACGTTCTCTGCCAATGAAGCTGAGTTTGCGCTCCATGAAGTCTGCTGACAGGTAGCCTTCCTGTGAGAAAAGTCTCATACGGCGTTCTGTTTTAAGGGAAATTCTGCTCGCTGTGATTGTGGCGACGCATCCGTTCTCAAATCGGACCCGCGCATTCGCGATGTCCTCGTGTTCGCTTGAAACGGCTGCGCCAATGGCATCGATGTCCGTAATCGGGCTGTCTACAATTGCAAGAACCAGATCCAGGTCATGGATCATCAGGTCCAGAATGACAGACACATCTGTCCCTCTCGGCTTGAAAGGCGCGATGCGTGTGGCTTCGATATAGAGCGGCTTGTCGATACGCTCTGTGATTGCCCTGTGCTCTGCGGAGTAGCGCAGCAGATGGCCCACCTGAAGAACTTTGCCCGTCCGGGATGCGAGATCCGCCAGATTGCGAGCTTCATCCAAAGTGGCGGCGATCGGCTTCTCAACGAGAACATGACGGTCCGCGTTAAGGGCTTCGCTGGCAAGTCGGAAATGATGTTCGGCTGGGGCTGCAATGATCACAGCCTCGACCGAATTCAGCAGGGCCTCGTAAGTTTCTGCAACGGCACAACGTGCCTCACGAGCGACTGTTGTCGCACGTGCCGGATCAGGGTCGAAAAGCGCCACCAGATTTTCAGCCGGATTTGCGGCTGATTTGAGGGCGTGAAATCGCCCGAAGTGACCGGCACCGACGATGCCGACCCGAAGCTGTCGCCGAGTGTTCATGAGTGACAGGATTACCAGTCCATCACGGCTTCGCAAAGCCGTCAGGGGCGGAATGTTGGTGAAAGGTTGCATCGGCATTGCGGAAGCGGCATGGTCCCGCGCAAGAAACTCGAACCGTCCAAACCCGCCGAGGACATCTCGACCCGTTATGATGTATTATAGCCGGCTCAGACTGCTGGGCGTCGCAGGCATCTGCCTGATCGGCCTCCTGTTCTGTCTGCCCAATTTCATGCGTGCCCCCACGCAGTCCCTGCCCTGGCGGCAGATCCACCTTGGCCTTGATCTCCGTGGTGGTTCATATCTGCTGCTGCAGCTTGATCTGAAGTCTCTTGAGCATGACCGCTTGCAGTCTCTTCAGGATCAGGCACGTCAGACCCTTCTGGACAAATCTCTCGGTTACCGTGACTTCCAGAAGGATGATCAGACGGCCAGCCTGAGCTTTGAGCCACGCTCAGATGCGGAGCGCGCTATTGCCCTGAAGACGATGCAGGATCTTCCTGTCGTTGTGCCTGATGAATTTCATGTTGCTGAGGCCAATGGGCGCATCGTTCTAACGCTTCAGCATGATGCCATGTTGGCGCGTGCCCGGGACGCTGTTGCCCAGTCCATTGAGATCGTTCGCCGCCGTATTGATGCGACGGGTGCTATTGATCCAAGTATCGCCCGTGAAGGTGATGACCGGATTGTCGTGGAATTGCCAGGTGTCAGTGATCCTGAGCGGATCAAGACTCTTCTGGGAACAACTGCCCGTCTGACGTTCCGTCTGCTGGCGCCAAACCCCAGTGTGGCCAGCCCCGGTTCGGCGATGCTGGAAGACATCAGCACCCATTCTCAGGTTGCCGTACAGGACCATGTGGATGTTGACGGCACGGATCTGACGAACGCAGGTGCGGTGATCGATCAGCAGAGCGGTGGCTGGGCCGTGACGTTCCAACTCAATAGCGCTGGTGCAACGGCTTTTGCCAATACGACCCGCGCTAATGTGGGTAAGCGGTTTGCGATCGTGCTTGATAACAAGGTTATCGAAGCGCCGAACATTATTAATCCTATTACGGCAGGGAGTGGTCAGATCACAGGTGGCTTCGATGCCCACAGTGCGTCCGATCTTGCGCTTCTGCTGCGTGCTGGTGCTTTGCCCGCTCCGTTGGCTGTTATTGAGCAGCGCACGATTGGTCCGAGCCTTGGCGCTGCGTCCATCCACGCTGGCATTCTCAGCCTTGCGGCCGGATTTGTCTTGGTCGTGGTGTTCATGGTGCTCTTCTACGGTCGCTTCGGCCTGTATGCGGATATTGCGCTGTTCGCCAACCTGATCCTGATGGTCGCAATCCTGTCTCTTTTCCAAGCGACACTGACGCTGCCAGGTATGGCGGGTATGCTGCTGACGCTTGGTATGGCTGTGGATGCCAACATCCTCATCAATGAGCGTATCCGAGAAGAAGTGAAGCGCGGGCGTGCGCCGCTTCAGGCGCTGCAGGCTGGCTTCGAGCGCGCAACCAGCACAATCGTTGACAGTAATGCGACGGCGTTTCTCGCGCATGTCATGCTGTTCGTGTTCGGCACGGGTCCCGTGCGGAACTTCGCCCTGACGATTACCATCGGCATCGTGACGACCCTCTTCACGACCCTGCTGCTGTCACGCTTCCTTGTCGTGCGGTGGTATGCCCTTGCCCGTCCCAAAGAACTGCCGGTCTGAACGTCATGCTGTCACGTCCCCTTCTCCGTTTTGTCCGTGACGATCGGCGCATCAACTTCATGCGCGGCCGTCATATGGGGCTTATCGTTTCGGCGGTTCTCTCCATTGCTTCTGTCATTCTGTTTTTCGAGCCGGGCCTGAAACTCGGTCTCGATTTTCGGGGTGGTATCATCGTCGAAGCCCAAACGCCGGGAGCCGCAGATTTTGGCAAGCTGCGCTCTGCTTTGGAAAAAGCCGGCATTCATCCGGATGCTGTTCAGGCCTTCGGTTCTCCCCGGGATGTCCGCATCTCAATCAATGCGCCGGAAGGTGCGGATCGTGAAGCGCAGACACAGAAGCTTGTCGATGGTGTAAAGACCGCCATCTCAGCGGCTGAACCCGGTACGCAGGTTCTGCGGGCTGATGCTGTGGGTGCTTCGGTATCTTCCGAGCTTTTCCGTGATGGCCTGTTGGCGCTCGGTTTCAGTCTGGCCATGATTCTGGCTTACATCTGGATCCGCTTTGAGCGTGAGTTCGCCATTAGTGCTGTGGTGACACTTATTCTGGATCTGACGAAAACCGTGGGCTTCCTCGCCATTACGCGTTTTGAGTTTGATCTGGTGATGGTTGCCGCATTGCTGACGATCCTCGGATATTCCACCAACGACAAGGTGGTTGTTTATGATCGTATCCGTGAAAATCTTCGCAAATACCGTACGATGCCGCTGCGCGAACTTCTGGATCTCTCCATCAATGAGACCCTGAATCGTACGCTCGGCACCTCCATGACCGTCTTTCTGGCGGCCCTGCCGCTTGCTTTGTTTGGTGGCAGCACGCTGACCGGGTTCGCAACGGTCATGCTATTCGGTATCGTTGTTGGAACATCGTCTTCCATCTTCATCGCTGCTCCCCTGCTGCTTTTGATGGGTGAAAAGCGACTTCGGAAAACTCCTTCTTCCGATACGGAATGACGCTCTGAAGACTTTATCAGGCACAAAAAACCGGCTCAGTCAGAGCCGGTTTTTTTGTGCCGTGAGGCGGAATGTCTAGCTATCGAAGCTGGTCAGAAATGCTGCGATTGCGGCGTCTGCCTGACGATTTTCCGATGATGTCTGAAGCCTTGTAGCATTCAGAACTGCTTTTTGAGCATCATGGTCGAGGCTTATGAGCTTTTGAACATTCTGGGGGGTAACTTTTCCCCTCATTAACGCCCCTCGTGCCATGCCGTGAGCAATAAGATACGCATAAAGTCTGGCATTCGGAGATGGGGGCACGCCTTCGAAAGGACGTGCCACGCATCCACAGAGCAGGCTCCCCACCAAAACAAAACCTGTCAGTTTGCGGGTGAAGGTTGCTCCGAAAGGAGCCTGCCGTGACATCAGGGAGCCTTGGTGGCCAGAATGTCGCGGATCTCTGTCAGGAGAACTTCTTCCTTGGTCGGTGCTGGCGGCGCTGCTGGTGCAGCCTCTTCCTTGCGGTGAAGCTTGCCGATGAGGCGCACAACCCAGAAGATGAAGAATGCCACGATCAGGAACTGAATGACAGCATTCAGGAAAACACCCAGATTGACGGTAACCGCACCGGCCTTCTGTGCTTCTGCAAGTGTATCCTTGACCGGACCCTTCAGGGTGATGAAGAGGTTAGAGAAATCCACACCACCTGTTAGGAGGCCGATGAAGGGCGTCAGGACATCTTTGACGGCGCTGTTCACAATAGTGGTGAAGGCCGCACCGATGATGACACCAACGGCGAGATCCAGCACGTTTCCGCGCATAATGAATTTCTGGAAGTCGCTCAGCCAGCCCGGAGTATGCAGGGCATGTTTCGTTTCGCTCATATTTCGAACCTCTCTTGGGGGAACCCGCATCACTGCGGTTGCAGGCCGGAAAAGCGCTACCTGCATCGCCCAAGGGATAAACGGACTCATGCGATCCCGTAAAGTGTGCTTTCATCCTTGAGCGGTTTCCGTTATACGCGCCTCATGATTCGCTCCGGTCGGTATCGGAGCTTTTTTCCTGGAGTAGAGAATTCATGAAATCCGGCATTCATCCCGACTACCACGAAATCAACGTCATCATGACCGATGGCACCGAGTACAAGACCCGCTCCTGCTATGGTCAGCCTGGTGCTACGCTGCGTCTCGACGTTGATCCGAAGTCCCATCCGGCCTGGACTGGCGTGCAGCGTATGCTCGACACCGGAGGCCAGGTTGCCAAGTTCAACAAGCGCTTCGCTGGTATCGGTACCCGCAAGTAAGCTTGTCTGCCTCCACGCTCCCCTCTTGAAGGGGCGCAGGACAGGTACCATCTGGAATATCGGTCATGATGCCTTCGGGGTCATGGCCGGTAAACCAAACGCAGTCTGCCAATTGGGGATTGCATTAGATGAACCCTGCCTTGAGGAGGTTTTCATGACATACGATTTTACGCCGCTGTTCCGCAGCGCAATTGGCTTTGATCGCCTTGCCCGTATGGCTGGCAACGCTGCCAATGCTCAGGCTATGCCGAGCTACCCCCCCTACAATATCGAAAAAACTGCCGAGACAGACTACGCCTTGACTATGGCTCTTGCCGGTTTTGGCCCGGATGATGTTGAGGTTCTGCAGGAAGACAATACGCTTGTCATTCGTGGCAGCGTTCCCGAAAATACCCGGGATCGTGAGTGGCTTCATCGTGGTATTGCGACGAGAGCTTTTGAGCGGCGCTTCGTGCTTGCCGATCACACAGAAATTGATCAGGCCGAGCTTCAGAATGGTCTATTGACTATCGTAGTGCGGCAGGTTGTTCCTGAAGCTGTCCGGCCGCGCCGTATTCCGATTGTCACAGGAAATGGTGTTCCTGGTCATCAGAACGTAGCGGCATCCTCATACGCTGGCACGCAGCACGCTGCATGACGGTGGATCGGCAGGGCGGTTTTTGGATTTGCCCTGCCGTTTCGACCTTGACCAGATGTGTGATGGTGCCCCATACCGTTTCTCATTATCGCCGTGCATCCAGCAGGTGCCGCGATCATATCCCGAGCGGCCTTTCGTTCCTCTCCGGGTACGCCAATCGGTGCCTGCGCTCTCGCCGGCCCCTTAGCGCCCCAAAAGGAACGCACTGACATGACCCTGCCTTTGATGCCCAAGGCCACGGCCGTCTGGCTAATCGAGAAAACCGGCCTGACCTTTACTCAAATTGCTGAATTCTGTGGCATGCATCCGCTTGAAGTTCAGGCAATTGCTGATGGTGAAGTTGCGGCCGGGATCAACGGCTACGATCCGGTCAAAAATCATCAGCTGTCTGACGCCGAGATCAAGCGCTGCGAAGCGAACCCAGACTCCAAGCTGAAGATCCTGTCATCTGGCAGCCCGGTGAAGCGTCGCGCCAAGGGCGCGCGTTATACGCCTGTTGCAAAGCGCAATGACCGACCTGACGCCATTGCGTTTGTTCTTCGTCAGTTCCCGCATCTGACGGAAGCTCAGATCGTAAAGCTTCTGGGTACGACGAAGGACACCATCATCAAGGTGCGTGACCGCCAGCATTGGAATAGCGCGAATATTAAGCCGCGCGATCCGGTCATTCTCGGTCTTTGCACTCAGATGGATCTGAACGCAGCGGTTTCAGCTGCCAACGACCGTCTTGCCCGTGAGGGACAGACGCTTCCTGTGGTGAGTGCCTACGACGCTCATGAAGACAGCGCTCACTGAGCTGAAATCAAGGATGTAGCTTTTCACGAAGCTGCATCCTTTTTTATTGGTGCGGGCCTGACTGGTTTAGGCCGCCTCAGCCGTGATATGGATTCATGACGATGGACGGAATGAATTCTGTTCGTCATCATGCCGTGACAGAGTTCCGGGACCGATAGCAATGATGACCGATAACAATGCCATGCTCCGCCGCCTCCACGAACTCCGGAGCGAGCATCGCGATCTTGATACGGTTATTGAGCGCCTGGTGGACCATCCCCTCAATCAGCTCCAGATCCTGCGCCTTAAAAAGCGCAAGCTGCAGCTAAAAGACGAGATTTCCTGGATCGAGACCCGTCTGATTCCGGATAACATTGCCTGATGAGCCAGATCCTTTCTCCGAGCGAGACCATTCAAGCAGAAGACGCTGTGCGCGTTGGTGTCATCATGGGGAGCCAGTCTGACTGGGAAACCATGCGGCATGCCTGTGACATTCTGGACGAACTGGGCATTGCCCATGAACGTCGGATTGTCTCTGCACACCGGACGCCAGATCGTCTTGCGGACTATGCGCGTACGGCCCGCAGCCGTGGATTGCATGTCGTTATCGCTGGCGCGGGCGGTGCTGCCCATCTGCCGGGCATGTGCGCGGCGTGGACGTCCCTTCCCGTTCTTGGTGTTCCGGTGGAAAGTCATGTCCTGAAGGGGCAGGATAGCCTGCTGTCCATCGTTCAGATGCCAGGCGGCGTGCCTGTTGGAACGCTGGCGATTGGCAAGGCTGGGGCCAAGAATGCTGGCCTGTTGGCGGCTTCCATTCTCTCTTTGGCCGATCCGGAGCTGGCTGCACGTCTTGATGCGTGGCGCGGCACTCAGACGGCAGCTGTTGCGGACATTCCTGTCGAATGACGGTTCAGAATAATCAGGTTTTTGCACCTGGAAGTACAATCGGGATTATTGGTGGCGGCCAGTTGGGACGCATGTCAGCAATGGCGGCTGCCAAGCTTGGTTATCGTGTTCATATCCTGAATCCGGCGGCCACGAGCCCTGCTATCGAAGTTTCAGCTTCTGCGACAGTTGGGTCTTACAATGATCCAATAGCGTTGGAAGATTTTGCTGCTCGTTGTGACGTTGTTACTTTCGAATTCGAAAATATCAGTGTTGATGGTCTGTCACTGCTCGAAAAACGTCGTCCCGTCCGTCCTGGTGGCGAGATCCTCAGGATCAGTCAGGACCGGGTTCTGGAAAAAACCCGGCTGGCTCAGGCTGGGGTGGAACTGGCGCCGTGGAAAGCGGTATCCGGGGCAGAGGATCTCTCTGCGCTGGAAGAACTGGGTTTTCCTCTCATTCTGAAAACGACCCGTTTTGGGTATGACGGGAAAGGACAGTTTCGAGTTGAAAGTGCTGAAGCACTTTCTGCGTTGGCGGACTTGCCGTACCCGCTTGTTGCGGAAAAAATGATCGATTTTCAGCGTGAGCTGAGTGTGATGGTTGTTCGCGGAATTGACGGCACAGTACGGTGTTTCGACGCAGTGGAAAACCGCCACCGCGACGGTATCCTGGACGTTACCTTGGCTCCCGCACCTATTATGCCGGATCTCGCAGAGCACGCTCAGGCCATCGCAACACGCATTGCGACGGATCTTGAACTGGTCGGCATTATGGGAGTGGAAATGTTCCACGCCGCTGATGGTCAGTTGCTGGTCAATGAGATTGCTCCACGGCCACACAATTCAGGGCATTGGACGATGGACGCCTGTCTGATCGATCAGTTTGAAATGCATATTCGGGCTGTGGCAGGGCTTCCCCTTCCACCTGCGCGACGTCATTCGGACGCTGTCATGCATAATCTTGTCGGGCCGGAAGATATGGCGCGGGTTCCTGCCATACTGGCCACGGACGGTGCATCACTGCATCTCTACGGCAAGCACGAGGCACGACCGGGCCGGAAGATGGGGCACGTCAACACGCTCTTTCCGCGTGGCGCATTGCCGGGCGAACTGGCCCTTGAAGGATTATTGCCTCCGAGGGGCTGAGAGTGGCTTGCGCTAGATCAGGCCAAGCCGTTGGAAGCTGGTATGTTTTCCATTGCCGATGATGAGGTGATCCATGAGCTGGACGCCCACAACATCCAGTGCGGCCTGAACCTGCTGGGTCATCTGGATGTCGGCTTGTGAGGGCGTTGGGTCACCGCTTGGGTGGTTGTGCACCAAGATGAGGGACGTGGCTTCAATTTCGATTGCTCGGCGGGCGACTTCCCTGGGGTACACAGGGGTGTGGTTGACCGTACCGCGTGCCTGAGCTTCATCAGCGATTAGGCTGTTTTTCTCATTGAGAAAAAGGATACGGAATTGCTCGGTGTTTTCTCGGGCAAGTCTGGCTGTCAAATAGTCGAGAAGCTTCTGCTCGCTATCGAGAATATCAATTTTGGGTAACCGCTCACGATTATAACGAAGTGCAGCCTCATGCAGGACCCGGATCATTGGAATTATGTGTGATCCCATATCCTTTATGCTGGCCAATTCCCTGTTTGTGGCTGCCAGAATGCCCGCCAGCGATCCAAATCGTTCAAGCAATAAGGGGCTTAAAGTCTCTGCCTTTGCTTCGTCGCCGGTGAAAAGAGTGACGACCATTCTGAGAAGAATATCGTCGTCCAGATGACGACCTCGTCCGCTCAGCAATGCCCTTGAAGGCTCGGGTAACTCGGTTGATCGCTGAGTGGTCACGGCCGCGGATTTTATGGTCTGAAGCAGAGAGCTATTCAGAACTTCAGAAAATCCGTCTTCGGCTGCCAGCATATCGTCCATGTGTTTTTGTGGCATTTCCCAAGTGTTGTTATCAAGCCACAGAATATGGTGTTGGGGTATTCCGATATGAGTTCTGTGACCACTGCCTTCACACGGCAGAGGTCACAGAACCCAACTTTCCTATGGCCTTATAGCAAGCCTTCCTGTCGAAAGCTGCGAACCGGGGTGTCGGGCACCTCCAAGAGAATATCATGCAGAACAATCGAAAGTGGCCTAAGTGCGGTTTCCAGCGTTCGAGCAGCGGTTGAAAGCGCGACTGGCTTTAAAGCTGGCTGAACATGAAGTCCGATGATGGCGGTGGCGTGCAGGGCAAGTGCACGGATTGCGATAGCGCGATTCAGGACGGTAATATTTTCGAGTTCCGGAGCCGCTTCGTCGGATAAAAGACGATTGCGATTGTCCAGATAAAAAAGGCGGAATTGCCCGCGGATTGCTCCCGCCAGGGCGGTCTCAAGATATTTCATCAGCTGAGGCCAATCCCCTAAAACGGGTCGTTCGCGGTGTTCGGCAGATGCCAGTCGTTCTGCCGCAACGGCTGGCAGTCTGAGTGCGCGAATGGTGTCGTCGTTGAGGCCTGCGCCTCTTAAATCCTGTGTGGATGCGCGGAAAACGCCGATCAGGCTTCCGAAGTGGCTGATGAGGCCTTTTGCGAGCGGCTTGGTATCCTTGCGCGGGATGCCCAAGAACAGCAGCATTTCCAGAATTTCGTAATCTGCAAGGGTTTCGGCGCCATTGGTCAGGACGCGTGTTCGCATTCTGGCTCGATGGCCTTGTGGTCCGGTGCCGCGTGTCAGAGTGATCCGGGGAGATGATGTGTTGGCCATAGAGCCATCACACTCTATATCGGGAGTGTGCCGCAAGACCCTCTCATCCCCACCCCCGAGTATCTCTCCCGCCTGAACCCGGAGCAGAGACGTGCCATCGAGACAACCGAAGGCCCGTTGCTGATTCTTGCCGGTGCAGGAACGGGAAAGACGCGCGTGTTGACGACGCGCTTTGCCCATCTTCTTTTGACCGGACGGGCTTACCCCAGTCAGATCCTTGCCGTGACGTTCACCAACAAGGCTGCGCGTGAAATGCGTGAGCGTGTTGGTGCTCTTCTGGGGGAGCCTGCCGAAGGGCTCTGGCTTGGCACATTCCACGCCATTTGCGCGCGGATGCTGCGGCGTCATGCGGAATATGTGGGCCTGACGAGCGGATTCAATATTCTGGATACGGATGATCAGCTTCGCTTGTTGAAGCAGATCATGGAGCCGTTCCGGCTTGATACGAAGCGCTGGCCGCCTAACCAGCTCATGGGCATCATCCAGCGCTGGAAAGATCGGGGCCTGACGCCGGATCGCGTGACGCCTGCCGAAGATACGGATTTTGCCAATGGGCAGGCCTTAGCCATCTATCGCGGCTACCAGCAGCGGCTGCGCGAACTGAATACCTGCGATTTCGGCGATCTGATGCTGCACATGGTGGAGATCCTGCGGTCCCAGCCGAATGTGCTGGCGCAGTATCATCGGATCTTCCGCTATATTCTGGTGGACGAGTATCAGGACACCAACACGATCCAGTATCTGTGGTTGCGTCTACTGGCGAAGCGCGAGCAGGGTCCATCCAACATTGCCTGTGTGGGGGATGACGATCAGTCGATCTACTCCTGGCGCGGTGCCGAAGTTGAAAATATTCTCCGGTTTGAGAAGGATTTTCCCGGTGCCGCTGTTGTGCGGCTGGAACAGAATTATCGCTCGACGGCGCAAATCCTGGCGGCGGCGGCGGGACTGATTGCTCACAATGAAGGACGGTTAGGCAAGACGCTCCGTCCCGGCCGTGAGGATGCGCAGGGCGAGAAGGTTCAGATTATCGGGGTTCGGGATTCCGATGAGGAAGCCAGAATTGTTGGTGGCGCGATTGAACGCCTTCATGCCGATGGTCATCCGCTGTCTGAAATGGCCATCCTGATGCGTGCTGGCTTCCAGACGCGGCCATTTGAAGAGCGCCTGATGACGATAGGCATACCCTATCGGATTGTTGGCGGTCTGCGGTTTTATGAACGCTCGGAAATCCGGGACTGTCTGGCTTACATGCGCGTTCTGTCGCAGCCTTCGGACGACTTGGCGTTTGAACGGATCATCAATGTTCCGAAGCGTGGTGTAGGGGCTGTGGCTGTGCAGAAGCTACATGGTGTAGCGCGCACCCTGCCCGGCCCGTTAACTGCTGGTGTTCTGACGCAGATTGAACAAGGTGCGCTCAAGGGGAAGTCCAAAGAGGCCCTGACCAGTCTGATGGAAGCGTTTCAGCGCGCGAAAGCGACGCTTGAGACAGAAGGTCAGGTGGTGGCTGTTGAGCAGCTTCTGGAAGACAGCGGCTATCTGCAAATGTGGCGTGATGACCGCTCTGTGGAAGCTCCGGGCCGACTTGATAACATCCGCGAGCTTTTGCGGGCGATTGGCGAGTTCGCGACGCTCGAAGGTTTTCTGGAACACGTCGCGCTTGTCATGGATACGGAAAGCGAGACGAGCGACGACAAAGTGAGCCTCATGACGTTGCACGGCTCCAAAGGACTGGAGTTCGATACGGTGTTCCTTCCCGGTTGGGAGGAAGGGGTTTTCCCGTCTCAGCGGTCCCTGGACGAAGGCGGCAACCGGGCGCTGGAGGAAGAACGACGTCTGGCTTATGTCGGTCTCACACGGGCGAGGCTTCGGGCCATCGTTGTTCATGCGGCCAGCCGCCGCATTTATGCGAACTGGCAAGCCTCGATGCCGAGCCGGTTTATCGAAGAAATTCCGTCCGAATACGTTCAGACGAGCGGGCAGTCTCTTGAAAGCCGGAGGCAGGCTGCGGCAGCGCCTTCCATGTTTGCGTCCGGCCCGTTTACGAGTACGCGTCGTTCTTCAGGGGAGGCTCAGACCCCTCGCCCACGCGTTACGGATGTGCAGCCGCAGGCGAATGTGCCTCTTGGAGCAACGGTTTTTCATCAGAAGTTTGGCGAAGGCACCGTGATTGCGGTGGATGGCAGCCGACTGGAAATCAACTTTGAAAATGGCGGCATCAAGCGCGTCATGGCAAATTTCGTGGAGATCAGATCGTGATGGCACCCCGCAGCATTGGCCGACGCCATGCCAGTGCGCTTGAAACCCTGTCCATTACGGTGGAGGAGGAATTTGTTCCTCTTTTCGAACAGGCCCTGATGTGTGTCTGTGAGACTGTCGGGATTTTTGAGGCTGATGATGCACAGAAATACTGGCGCATCGAAGGTGTCAAAGACACTGGCTATAAGGAAGACGAGCTTGAAAGTGCGTTGTCCGTTGCGCGTCTTCTGACGGGTTGTGAGGCAGAACTGCTTCGTGAGGCAACGGAAGCCGAAGGTTGGCTGGCACGGACCTATGAATCCTTTCCGCAGCAGGACGTTGGCAAGCGGTTTGCCATCCGAGGAACTCATCTGCATGGCGAGCCTGACCGCTCGCGCCTGACCATTACTCTTGATGCCGGTATTGCCTTTGGGTCGGGTGAACACGGATCAACGCGAGGATGCCTGCGAGCACTGGAAATGGTGGCATATCGCAAACCTCATCATATTCTGGATATGGGGTGTGGCTCGGGTATTCTGGCGATGGCTGCGGCGAAGCTGCTGCATCGCCCGGTTCTAGCTGTCGACATTGAGCCATGGTCTGTGCGGACAGCCAAAGCCAATGCCCGTCTGAACGGACAGGGTAACCTGCTGGACTGTCGCTTCGGAAATGGCTGGAACACGGCTCAGGTGCGCGTCAAGGCGCCGTATGATCTCGTGTTTGCCAATATTCTGGCGCGTCCTCTCTGCCGGATGGCGCAGTCTCTCGCCATCAATCTGGCGCCGAACGGCACGGCTATTCTGGCTGGACTGTTATACACACAGGCGAATATGGTCCTGGCTGCGCATCGCCGTCAGGGGCTGGTTCTGGAACGTCTGTTGCGTGAAGGCGACTGGGCGACCCTGATTCTGCGTAAAAGAGGCTAAGATGTCTGTCGTAATCCGTGAGGTTCAGGAGGCCGACCTTCCCGCAATTCTGCGGATTACGAACGATGCCATCGAGCATACTGATGCACTCTGGATCAACACGCCGTTCACGATGGAGCAGCGTCGAAAATGGGTTGCTGATCGACAGGCTCAGAACTTTCCGGTTTTCGTGGCGGTTGATGGGGATGGCGTGGTCTGCGGGTACGCATCCTATGGACCATTCCGGGCTTTCGAAGGCTATGCTGGCACGGTCGAACACTCCGTATATGTTTCATCCAAGTGCCAGGGACGTGGACTAGGCAAGCTTTTGCTAAATCAGTTGGTCCAACATGCAAAAACAGCTGGATTTCATGTGATGGTGGCCGGGATTACGGCTGGCAACGAGGCCTCCATCTCGCTGCATCAGCGGTTAGGCTTTCAAAATAACGGTATTTTGCCTCAGGTTGGACGAAAGGGTGGCCGTTGGCTGGATCTTTTGTTCATGACGCTCTGCCTTGAGGCTGTTTCCAAACCGGAAAAGGACTTTCCATGACCCTTTCCTCCATTCCGCTCAAAGAGCGCCCTACTCTTGTTCGCAAGGCGTGTGAGGCGCTGGGCGTTGCAGGTTTCATCATCCCGCGGGGGGATGAATATCTTGGGGAATATGTTGCCCCCTGCTCTGACCGTCTGGCCTGGCTGACCGGCTTTACGGGGAGCGCGGGTCTGGCGGTTATTCTCCAGGATGCTGCTGCCGTCTTCTCGGATGGACGTTATACCGTTCAGATGGAGGAACAGGTTCCCCATGATCTCTGGGAGCGGCGACATGTGAGCATGGAGCCTGCGTCAGACTGGCTGGAAGAAAATGCGCAGGGTAAGCGCGTTGGATATGACCCCAAACTGGTCAGCCGTTCCATGCTGGCATCCTGGAGTGCTCCCGGGGTTGAACTGGTGCCGCTGGTACTTAACCCGATTGATGAGGCATGGCTCGACCGGCCTGCTGCGCCGGCTAATCCCGTCATTAATCACGGTGTGGAACTGGCGGGGGAAACAAGTTCAAGTAAGCGCCAGCGCCTCGCTGCCGGGCTACGGAAAGCCGGACAGGATGCTGTGGTGCTGGCGGACTGCACATCCGTCGCCTGGCTCCTGAATATTCGCGGTAGTGATGTCCCGCTAACGCCTGTGGCCCATGGATATGGCCTGCTGCATGCTGATGGTCGGGCAGAGCTGTTTGTGGACCCTGCCCGCGTTGAAGACGATCTGGCTACAGCGCTCGATGAAGAGGTCGCTGTTCAGGCACCGAGTACACTGGAAAAACGCCTCGTAGCGCTGAATGGCAAGGTCGTGCGGCTTGATCCTGTGACGACGCCAGTTTGGTTCGAAACGACCCTGAAAACCGCTGGCGCTTCGGTGGTGGATGGGAATGATCCCTGCACGCTACCCAAGGCTGTCAAAAACCTGACCGAACAGGATGGTGCACGTCAGGCACACCAGCGCGACGGTATTGCGATGGCACGTTTCCTCCATTCCGTTTCGATATCTGCTGCGGGACAACGGGAGACGGATCTTGTGGAGCGTCTTGGGATGTTCCGCCAACGCTCTGCCGACTATCGGGAACAGAGTTTTGATGCGATTTCGGCCTCAGGACCGAATGGGGCATATCCGCATTATCGTGCAGAAGTCGGCAAGGACCGCGTGCTTCCGGCCAATAGCGTTTATCTGATTGATAGTGGTGGGCAGTATCCGTTCGGGACGACTGACATCACACGGACGCTCTGGATCGGGCCGGAGCCAGCTCCTCAGGACGTCAAAGAAGCGTTTACGCGTGTTCTGAAGGGAAATATCGCGTTATCGCGCGTGCGTTTCCCCCCGGGGACCACAGGGCATCGTCTGGATGTTTTGGCGCGTGCTGCTCTTTGGCAGGTTGGGCTGGATTATGATCATGGGACCGGACATGGCATTGGCAGTTATCTGTCCGTGCATGAAGGCCCGCAGAACATTTCCCCTGCGCCGCGTCCAACAGCCTTGGAAGCGGGGATGATTGTCTCCAATGAGCCTGGGTATTACGAGCCGGGGGCTTATGGCATCCGGATTGAGAATCTGATGCTTGTTAAGCCTTCCTCATATCAAGGGGCGAAAGGCGTATTTCTCGAATTTGAAATCCTGAGCTACACGCCGATTGATCGAGCGCTCATTGATGTGACGCTACTGGATGATGCTGAACTCGCATGGCTTAATGCGTATCACGCAGAGGTTTTGACGCGCGTAGGTCCGGTTGTTGAGCCTGATGTGCAGGAGTGGCTTGAGAAAGTCTGTGCGCCGATGATGCGCGAAACGACCGGTATTCAGTAAGCGTTTATTCATTTTTCCCGGTCATAAGGTTGGTATGACCGGGAAACTCCTGTTTTTTCTATTCTGTATAAGTGTCGCTACCTCATCGGCAGGCGCCAATGACTGGGATATGGCGCGCGCATGCAGTGAGGCCGTGTCTATTGCAGAGCCACAGGCTGGTATTCCGAACGGTCTTTTGGGGGCTATCAGCCGTGTAGAGAGTGGCCGTCGTGACCCTTTATCGGGTCGGACGGTCGCTTGGCCTTGGACTGTGAATGCTGCCGGAAAAGGATATTTTTATCCTTCAAAAGCTGAGGCTATCGCTGCAGTTGAAGTTTTTCGGAGTGCAGGCATCACATCGATTGATGTTGGCTGCATGCAGGTCAATCTTCATCACCACCCGAATGCATTTCTCTCGTTAGAAGAGGCTTTCGACCCCCTCACCAATGTCAGATATGGGGCTTCTTTTCTAAAAAATCTTTTCACGCAATTGCGTGGCTGGAATGCGGCAACGGCTGCCTATCACTCTTTAACGCCTGCTTTGGGCGCGGAATATGAAGAGCATGTCATGGCAGTCTGGAATGGGAAGAATGACATTTACAGGCCGCCAGATTTCTTGCCGCAGGTGGTTATGACTGGTTCAGGTCTGCGGGTTATCGTGCCGCAGTCTGATGAACGAATAGCGACCAATGTGCCAAGAAGTTCCTTGCAGGCGAGAACGACTACTTCTAGTAGATTCCCGCCATCAACTGTGAGCCATACTGCTTACGCTCCTCCTCCGCGCATTATTCATCATGTGACAAATAACGGAGGAGGAACTGAAAGCCATGGCCGCGACCTGATGTCTTATCGTGCAAGTCCCGTCCGGATGGCTTGGCGACAAAACTGAGGCGTTGGACTACCTGCCGGGTGCGGTCCAGTTATTGTGCTTGTATCCGGAATATGGACCTGGTGTATCGCCTTGGCGCCAGTGAGTGCGATCAACACGATCAGAGTGATGGTCGTGAGCACAGGCTGTCAGCCCAAAGGCCAAAAGGATAGGCCCCAAAAGAAAACGGAACCTCATAATTTCTCTCCACGATATAGCCAGCCTAGCAGCAGGAGGCTGACGACAACGCGTTAGAGGGGATCAACGTTGCGGGGAGAAACCTGTCAAAAGATGATAGAGATACAGCATGAGCCAGTAGAGTTCTTTCAAAAGTGTCCAGAAAGCTCGAAAGACCTCGAATGGGTCAAAATTGGCACTGATCGACAGCGTAGAGGTTCCTTTAAATGGTCAGGTCTCCTCTCGATAAGCGAAAACCGTCATTTTGAGAAATCCGGGAACAATCGCAAAGTGCCCTGCAAAATGTCATGAGCGTCACAATGGCTTAAAATCTTATTAGCAACCTAGGATCGAAAATTGTTCTTGCTTTCGATCGTGGGTCCGTTCCCTCAGGTCTTTTATAGAGGGTTCTGGCTTCCAAATCGCGTCAAAAACCAAAAGTATAGGGAGTAAGTAGCCAAGGCGTCTCTCCCTTAATTCGTGGTTTCCACTATTGGGTTAAATACCCCGATAAATGCGAGCGCGGATCAAATCAGCATTGTCTGTTGATGCATCTGTATACGGAGTTGCCACCAAGCCAGCGAGCATTTCGACCAGAGGAGCCATGGACTGGACGGTCTGCATATAGTTTGCAGCTGAAGGGTAATAGGTTTGCACAATCGGGGTCGCGATTGTCAGCAGCGTATTGAGGTCGGCTCCAAGAGATTTTGCCCAGCTTTTCCCGGTATCAACCGTAATGGATCCGCCAGAACTGGCTTCAATCGAGGTGGTAACGCTCTCGATCTGGGCTACAAGGCTATCGAACCTGGCCTTGTCATCAGTGGACAGGTGATTGATTACACCCGGCATTGTTTCGATGATCTGAACCGCATAAGCGATGGCCGCGGCATCCTTGTTTAGGGCGGCTGTGTTGAAGCTGGTGTTGTTGCTCGTCGTCGAGCAGGCCACTGTCGAAGCGAGCAGCATACCCGACAGGCCAAACACAGCGATGCGATTGAGAAAGTGCATATAATAAAGTCCCTAGATATGAAAAAAACCGCCTCAAAGGGCGGTTGAAAATGAATGTTGCCGATAATTGATTGGGCCAGATAAAGCTAAAATGTGCTGGGAGAGCTGTTTCTGGATTATTCCGCGTAGCGAATTTTAATTGCGCGCAGCAAGGATTTACCCTGAAACACTCTGTAATTTTCCGGTGAGATTTTGAGTGATGGGCTCTCAATTCTTGCGAAAAGTTAGCCCAATGATTATTTTCTGGAGTGCTCTAATTCTGAGCGGACTATATCAAGCACAGAAAAGTAGTGAATGATTTAAGTTATTGATTTTTTGGGATTTCTGACCGGATCGGGTGGTGGGCGCAACAGGGATTGAACCTGTGACCCCTACCATGTCAAGGTAGTGCT